>JBFZEY010000514.1:0-6021 GCA_041306625.1 Spirochaetota bacterium
CGCACCGAACACCGCGTACAGGTGGCCGTCGCCGCTTTTAGAGACATAGCGCATCAGTTTATCCACTAAGCGCTTTCCGGTATAATAGGCTATCTTTCGGGAAAGCCGCACATCGAACGAGTAGACGTTGTCGACCAGTACCCTGATCATTATTCACTTCCTTTCGTATTTACTGTTCTCTCGGAGACAATAAGGCGCGGCGGGGTGATGATAGTATCAGCAATACATGAAGATTCCGTGAATTTTCACGTCGGGGGTGCCCGCATACGTGCGGGGTGCGAAAGAAGGCAGTCTACCGGCGCGAGAGCATCACCGCATCCTCGACGTTGTCGATCGGACCCAAAAGCACTTTCACCCGGTCATCCAGGCCGGTCTCAACCCTCTGGCCGCAGTAATCCGGCTGAATGGGAAGCTCCCGGTTGCCCCGGTCGACCAGCACGAAAAGCCTGATCGCGCGCGGGCGGCCGAAGCTCATGAGCGTCTCGATGGCGGCCTTGGTGGTGCGCCCGGTGAAGATGACGTCGTCGATCAGCAGGATGGTTCTGCCGGAGATATTGAATTCAATGCGCGTCTCCTTTATTGCAGGGAGCACTCCCCTGGTGGCAAGATCGTCGCGGTAGAAGGTGATGTCGAGGATGCCGCTGTCGATCTTTCCGCCCGACAGCTGCTCCATTTTAGATCGAATGCGGTTGGCGAGCTCCACCCCCCGGGTCTGGATTCCAACGATCGCGAAGCGCCCGAGGTCCTTTACCTCGTCGCAGATCCTTGCGGCATTCTCGTCGATGATCCGGCCGATGTCGCCGGCGGAAAGAAGGGTTGTTTCGGTCATGGCGCTAATACACCTCCGCGTGATATTCCTGGATCGAGCGTACCGAGATGTTCCGGTTTTTCCTCACCTCGAGGAGGCCCTGCACCGCCGCCTTCGCGCCCGCTATGGTGGTGATGATCGGCACGCGGAAGCGCAGCGCCGCCTGCCGTATCGAGAAGGCGTCGTGCTTGGGGATCTTTCCCGTGGGAGTGTTGATGATGAGGTCTATCTCGTCGTTCTTCACCAGGTCGATGATATTCGGACGCCCCTCGCTCACCTTATACACCCGCTCGCAAAGGATGCCGTGTTCGTTGAGGAAGAGGGCCGTACCCTCGGTCGCCACCAGCCTGAATCCGTGCTCGTGGAGAAGGCGCATCTCGGGAAGCAGCGCCTCCTTCGAGAGGGGGTTGATGCTGAGGAAGATGGCCCCGGAGAGCGGCAGGGTCTCGCCGGCCGCCATCTCGGCCTTGTAAAAGGCCTCGCCGAAATGCGCCGCGATCCCCATCACCTCCCCGGTCGACTTCATCTCCGGCGTGAGGATGGTGTCGGTGCCCGGAAATTTATTGAACGGGAGGACCGCCTCTTTGACGCTTATGTGTGCGGGGGCCTTGCGTTTATGCAGGCCGAACTCGCCGAGCTTCCTCCCCAGCATGAGCTTCGCCGCGATCTTCGCCAGCGGCACGCCGGTGGCCTTGGACACGAAAGGCACCGTGCGCGAGGCGCGCGGGTTGACCTCGAGCACGTAGAGACTTCCGTCCTTTATGGCGAACTGGATGTTCAGGAGCCCGATCACCCGCAGCTCGCGCGCAAGCGCCGCGGTGGAGCGGGTAATCTCGTCGATCATCGGGCCGTCTATGGACAGCGGCGGGATGATGCAGGCCGAATCGCCCGAGTGCACTCCCGCCTGTTCGATATGCTCCATGATGGCGCCGATCTGAACGTCTTTTCCGTCGGACAGCGCGTCGACATCGATCTCGATGGCGTCCTCGAGAAAGTCATCGACCAGGATGGGATGCTCGGGCGAGAGCTGCACGGCGGTGTTGATGTATTCGATGAGGCTCTTCTCGTCGTAGATGATGCTCATGGCCCTGCCGCCCAGCACGTACGAGGGGCGCACCAGTATCGGGTAGCCGATCCGGTTGGCCACGGCGATCGCCTCCTCCTCGGTGAAGGCGATGCCGTTGTCGGGCTGGAGCAGACCGAGCTTGCGCACCACCCCGGCGAAGCGCTCGCGGTCCTCGGCGCGGTCAATCGAATCGGGCGAGGTCCCGATGATGCGCACGCCGTTTTCCTCGAGCATGCGGGCCAGGCGCAGCGGCGTCTGGCCGCCGAACTGTACGATGACACCAAGGGGATCTTCTCTTCTATATATATGAAGTATATCTTCGAGTGTCAGCGGCTCGAAATACAGGCGGTCCGAGGTGTCGTAATCCGTGGAGACCGTTTCCGGGTTCGAGTTCACCATTATCGACTCGACACCTTCCTCGCGCAGGGCGAATGAGGCGTGGCAGCAGCAGTAATCGAATTCGATGCCCTGCCCTATGCGGTTGGGGCCGCCCCCGAGGATCATCACCTTTCGTTTGTCCGTCTTGCGGGATTCGTCCTCGTCGTCGTAGGCCGAGTAGTAATAGGGTGTAAACGCCTCGAACTCGCCGCCGCAGGTGTCCACCAGCCTGAAACCCGGGAGTATATCATGTGCGAACCTGAAATCGCGTATCTCTTTTTCGCGGCGCTTGAGCGCCTTGGAAAGCTCTTTTTTCATCGGCACGCCAAGCGCATGCAGCTCGTCGATCTCCGCTTTTCCGCTAATGTACCCCAGCTGCATGTCGGAGAAACCGAGCCGTTTCATCGTCCGCACCGAATCGGCCGTGAGTCCATCACGCTCCAGTCCGTGCCGAAACGACCCGGCGGCCTCCACGATCTCGCGAAGCTGTTCGAGGAACCACGGGTCGATTGCCGTGAGTCGGTGTACGCGCTCGACCTCCCAGCCCAGGGCAAGCGCCTTGTGCACGTAGAAGATGCGGTCTTCGCGCGGCGTTACCAGCGCCCGCTCGATGAAGTCGTCGCGCAGCCTGTCCGGGAGGCCCTTCAGCGCATCGTCTATATTCATGTTGCCGTCCGAGCCGAATCCGTGCCGCTCTATCTCGAGCGAGCGCAGCGCCTTCTGGAATGCCTCCTTGAAAGTGCGGCCGATCGACATGGCCTCACCGACCGATTTCATCTGAATGCCCAGACGCGTGTCGGCCCCCTCGAACTTCTCGAAGGCCCAGCGCGGTATCTTCACCACCACATAGTCGATCGTCGGCTCGAAACAGGCCGGGGTCTCGCGCGTGATGTCGTTGGGTATCTCGTCGAGGGTGAGCCCGACGGCGAGCTTGGCGGCGATTTTGGCGATGGGAAAGCCCGTGGCCTTGGAGGCGAGGGCGGAGCTGCGGCTTACGCGCGGGTTCATCTCGATGACGATCATGCGGCCGTCGGCCGGGTTTACGGCGAACTGTATGTTCGAGCCGCCGGTGTCCACGCCGATCTCGCGGATGATGCGGATTGCGGCGTCGCGCATGTGCTGGTACTCGCGGTCGGTGAGCGTCTGCTGCGGGGCCACGGTGATGGAGTCGCCCGTATGCACGCCCATGGCGTCGAAGTTCTCGATGGAGCAGATGATGACGACGTTGTCGCGCGTGTCGCGCATCACCTCCAGCTCGTACTCCTTCCAGCCGATGACCGATTCCTCGAGCAGCACCTGGCCGATCGGCGATTCATCCAGCCCCTTGCGCACCAGGTCGACGAAGTCCTCGCGGTTGTAGACGATGTTGCCGCCGCTCCCGCCGAGCGTGAACGCCGGCCGTATGATGAGGGGCAGCCTGATGCGCGCGAGCACGTCCAGCGCCTCGTCGACCGACGAGGCGAGCCCCGAGTCGGGCACCTCCAGGCCGATCTTTATCATCGCCTTTTTAAACAGGTCCCGGTCCTCGGCCTTGCGGATGGAATCGACACCAGCCCCGATGAGTTTTACGTTATATTTATCGAGTACGCCGCTGTCGGCAAGCGCAAGCGCCGTGTTGAGCGCGGTCTGGCCTCCGACGGTCGGAAGCAGGGCGTCGGGACGCTCTCGCTCTATGATCTTCTCAACGATCTCCGGGGTGATGGGCTCGATATATGTCCGCTCGGCGAGCTCCGGATCGGTCATGATGGTCGCGGGATTGGAATTGATGAGGACCACGGCGTAGCCCTCCTCCCGGAGCGACTTGCAGGCCTGCGATCCCGAGTAGTCGAATTCGCAGGCCTGCCCTATAACGATCGGGCCCGAACCGATTATAAGAATCTTCTTGATGTCGTCTCTTCTCGGCATTCAGTTCCTCAAAACAAGAGCGATGGTCGCGGAAGGCGGCGGGTCGAGACATTAAGGAAAAATTTAAAGAATAAAGTAAAGGGAAAAAACTTTTGTCAATTACAAATATGTAAAATAAGACCGGCACCGGCCTCCCTCCGGAGGTACATAAAAAACCTTTTAAAAGACTGGACAAAAATGGACTCCCCGCCTACCATGCGAACACCTAGAGCAAGAGAAAAACCTTGTTGCTTGGAAATCACTGCTGCCGGGAAGGAACATGAAAGCACTATTTATCGGGCAGACGCGGGTGCGTGAGATCGATTTGCTGGAGCATGGTTTCGACGAGGAGTTTCTCAAGCTGATGAGCGAGTTCAAGATTCTCGAATCGCATATAATCTATTTTTCGGCCGGCGACTCCAAGATCAAGGAAATACTGGTTAAGAAAGACCCTTCGTATTCCGTCTGACCGGCCCCTCACAATCTGTTCGGAAACCGGGCGGCCGCCCGATGCATACGGCAGACCGCCCCTGACCGTTTCAATCCATTCAGGCCTTCTGGTATCCCACCGACCCAAGCGAATCCTTTATCTCCTCCAAAACCATCGGATCGTCGATCGTCGAGGGAACGCTGTAGGTTTCGGCGTCGGCAATCTTGCGCATCGTTCCGCGCAGGATCTTACCCGACCGCGTCTTGGGCAGGCGCTTTACGACCACGGCCTGCTTGAAGCACGCGACCGCACCGATCTGCTCGCGCACCATGCGCACCAGGTCGTTGACGATGTCGTTCGGATCGCGCTCCACGCCGCTTTTCAACACCACGAAGCCGAGCGGCAGCTGCCCCTTGAAGGTGTCCGCCGCGCCCACAACCGCGCATTCGGCGACATCCGGGTGCTGTGAGATTATCTCCTCCATCGCGCCGGTTGACAGCCGGTGCCCTGCCACGTTGATGACGTCATCGACGCGTCCCATGATATAGATGTACCCGTCGGTGTCGTAGTAGCCGCCGTCGCCGGTAAAGTAATAGCCGGGATAAATGTCGAGATACGACTCGCGGAATTTATCGTCGTTCTTCCATAGCGTCGGGAAGGTCCCCGGAGGCAGGGGCAGCCTGATGGCCACCACGCCCTCGGTCCCGTTGGGAACGGGCTTCCCGTCGCCGTCGAGGATCTCGACATGGAAACCGGGCACCGGCTTGGTCGGCGATCCCGCCTTTATCGGCAGCGACTCCAGCCCCATGCAGTTGGCGGCGATTGCCCAGCCGGTCTCTGTCTGCCACCAGTGGTCGACGACCGGCTTGCCCAGCATGTCGCTCGCCCAGTGATACGTGTCGGGATCGAGCCGCTCGCCGGCCAGGAAGAGCGTTCGGAACTTCGAGAGGTCGTATTTTTTCAGGTACTCTCCGTTCGGGTCTTCCTTCTTGATGGCGCGAAAGGCGGTCGGCGCCGTAAAGAGCGCGCTGACCCCGTGTTCGGAGATTACGCGCCAGAACGCGCCGGGATCCGGCGTACCGACAGGCTTCCCCTCGTACATGATGGTGGTACAGCCGTACAACAGCGGACCGTACACGATGTACGAATGGCCGACCACCCAGCCAACGTCCGAGGCGGCCCAGAATACATCGCCCGGTTCCATACCGTAGATGTATTTCATGCTCCAGGTGAGCGCCACCGCGTGTCCGCCGTTGTCGCGCACCACTCCCTTGGGCATCCCGGTGGTACCGGAGGTATAGAGTATGTACAGCGGATCGGTGGCCTTCACCGGCACGCAGCCGACCGGCTTCGCTTTTTTCTCGGCCGCGGCCCAGTCGACATCACGCCCATCGGTAAGCGCCGCGGAGGCCTGGGGTCTCTGATAGATAATGGTCCGCTTTAGCTTGTGTTCGG
>JBFZEY010000515.1:0-3941 GCA_041306625.1 Spirochaetota bacterium
CGCCCGGCATGCAGAAGATATTCAGCACCCTCGAAAAGGTCATAGACACCGACAGCACGGTCCTCATAACAGGGGAGAGCGGAACCGGAAAGGAAATCATCGCCAAGGCCGTCCACTACAACAGCAATCGCAAACAGTACCCTTTCCGGTCAATAGACTGCAGCACCATTCCGCAGGACCTGATTGGGAGTGAACTCTTCGGGCACGAGAAGGGGGCCTTCACGGGCGCCATTTCCCGCAAGATAGGTAAGTTCGAAATAGCCAGCCGTGGAACGCTCTTTCTCGACGAGATCAGCAATCTCTCGATCGACATGCAGTCGAAGCTCCTCAGGGTTCTGCAGGAAAAGGAGTTCGAGCGTATCGGCGGCAACCAGCTCATAAAAGTGAATACGCGTATCGTCACCGCGACCAATCGCGACCTTCGCGAAATGGTCAGGGAAAACAGGTTCCGCGAGGACCTCTATTACCGGCTCAACGTGCTCCCAGTCTATCTGCCCACACTCAGGGAGCGCCGGGAGGACATTCCGCTCTTCATCGACCACTTTCTCAACAAGTACAACATCGAGTTCGGCCGGGAGATCAACATCGACCTGAAGGCCAGGCTGTATCTGACCAACTACCTGTGGCCCGGCAACGTGCGTCAGCTCGAAAACGTAATCAAACGGCTTATATTGCTTTCAACCCAGAAGATGGTGTCGCTGGATGACGTGACGAGCGTCCTTGAATTCGAGGCGGTCGGCATGGCCGCGAAGAAGACCGGAACGGGGAATGTGGAATCGCAGGCACCGAGCCAGTTTCCCGAAAGCGTAAAGACGATCGACGAGATGGAGCGGGAGCACCTCGAAAAGATCCTTCGCCGGTTTAATTACAATATTTCCACGACCGCCCGAGCGCTCGACATCTCGAGAAAAACCATGCATAACAAGCTTAAAAAATACAATATTGTAATCAAAAGGACCGCGGCCCTCGAGGGGAGTACGGATTCGCCGGGGGAAGAGGCGGGACATCAACCAGGGCGTTGAGCGCACCTTCATGATTGCACACGATCACGGTAACGGTTAAACGCCCGGTTTAGGGCGCCGGGCTGATAAATTCGGCGCCCTAAAGGCTATTTTCCAGTTCCCTGATGCCTTCCAAAAGAAGCTTGTACTCGCGGGTATCCTTCCTGAAGTTGTCGAGGTACCCCTTGAAGTAATTGAGCTGTTCCTGTTTCCAGTCGCGCAGGTCTCCATCGCTTTGAATCATATGCCCTCCTGCTATAGTTGTCACAAACTGTTATAGTCCCTGTTATGTCAGTCGGTACCTTGTGGTAAAAACTTTAGAGTTTTCCGGCCGGGATGGGGGCGATTTAAGTGGAGGGAAATAAAAAAGCCGCCCGAAGGCGGCTTTTTTGAGTCATTTCAGCAACAACTTACATCTTTTCGATGATCATCGCGGCGCCCATGCCGCCGCCGATACACATCGACTCGAGACCGAACTTCTTGTTGTAGCGATGCATGTTGGCGACCAGGGTCGCCATCAGCTTCGCGCCGGTGCATCCCAGCGGGTGGCCGAGCGCGCACGCGCCGCCATGGACGTTGATGATGTCCATGCGATCCGTGAGCTTGAGTTCGCGGATACAGTGCAGCGACTGCGAGGCGAAGGCCTCGTTGAGCTCAATCAGATCCATCTGGTCGAGTGTCATGCCCGCGAGCTGAAGCACCTTCGGGATGGCGTACTTGGGACCCACGCCCATCTCGTCGGGCTCGCAACCTGCGACCGCGTACGCGACTATGCGCGCGAGCGGCTTAAGGTTGTACTTCTTGCAGGCTTCGTCGCTGGCAACGATGGTCGCCGCGGCGCCGTCGGTGGTCTGCGAAGAGTTACCGGCCGTTACCGATCCGCCGGCCTTGAAGGCGGGACGAAGCTTTCCGAGTCCTTCCAGGGTCGTTTCGGCGCGGACGCCGTCGTCGAAATCCTGGATGAAGGTTTCCTTCTTGTAGGTGCCGTCAGCCTGCATAACGAAGCGGGTCGCCGTGGTCGGGATGATCTCGGTGTAGAGTTTTTCCTTCTGCGCCTTCGAGGCCTTCATCTGGGATTCGTACCCGAACTTGTCCTGGTCTTCGCGGCTGATGTTGTAGCGCGAGGCCACATTCTCGGCCGTGATACCCATGGAAATGTAGACGTCGGGATTCTTTTTCGCCCAGTCGGGGTGTGGTCTTGGCATATTTCCGCCCATGGGAACGATCGACATGCTCTCGCATCCGGCGCCCATGGCTATCTCGGCCCATCCCGCCTTTATCTTCATCGCCTCAAGGGCTATCCCCTCGAGTCCGGACGAGCAGAACCTGTTTACGGTGGCGCCACATGTGGTTATCGGATAACCGGCCATGAGGACCGCGATACGGCTGAGGTTAATGCCCTGTTCCGCTTCGGGAAACGCGCATCCGGTCATAACGTCTTCGACGAGTGCCTTGTCGAGCTTTATGCGATCGGCGGCACCGGCCAGCGCCTGCGCGAGCAGATCCTCCGGCCTTGTCTGGTTGAATGCTCCTTTGCCTCTTCTGCAGCCGGGTGTTCTTACTGCTGAAACGATATATGCTTCTCTCATATATCTGTTCCTCCTATAGTAGTGTTTTGATCCTTAGATCATTAACGGCTTGCCGGTCGCGAGTATATGCGCCGCCATCTTCTGCGTGTTCTCGGTCTTCCACAGTTCGACAAAGGCCTCACGCTCCTGCCTCATCCACTGCTCTTCCGGAATCATGGTTCCCTGGATGACATCGCCGCCCGACATGACGAACGCGATCTTCTTCGCGATGAACTCCATGTGCGGGGTAATGTAGCCGCCGCCCTTCATGTTGTTCATTTCCGCCCAAACCATGCCGTGCACTTCCTGGCCCATTACGAGGATCGGGTCGTGCTTCGGGGGGGCGTATCCTTCATCAACCATCTTCTGGACTTCCTTCTTGGCCTCGCCGATCTGGAGGTCGCGGTTGAAGATGATCCTGTCATTGGGACCGAGGAATCCTTTCTTCTTGAGGTCGAAAGCGCCCATGCCTACCTGGGCCTGCGCAACCGCCATGAAGCAGGGCAGGAAGAACCCGCCGAGGTCGGTGATCTTGATCGACGCCGGAACGTTCGCGATGACCTTTCTCCAGAGGTTCAGCATGCCCAGTCCGCCGGGGAGGAGCCCCGCGCCGATTTCGACCATACCCATGTAGGTCTCGGTATGCGCCAGTATGCGGTCGGAGCCAAGGCATACTTCGCAGCCGCCGCCCAGGGTCATGCCGTACGGAGCGGCTACTACCGGGAAGTTGGCATAGCGAAGTGCCTGGATGCTGTCATGCACTTTCGCGATAAAATCGTTGATGACGGTGAACTTGCCGTCCTTGGCCAGGCTGCCCATGAAGGCGAGGTCGCCGCCGGCCGAGAATGCGCCGGGCATGCCGCCCGCCTGGTTGCCGATGACGAGACCGATGCCGTTCTTGCTTACGTACTCGAGAGCGGTCGGAATGAAATCGACGATCTCGCCGTTGATGGCGTTCATCTTGGTGTGGAACTCGAAGTTAAAAACGCCGTCGCCGAGGTCGATGAGCGATGCGGAGGCGTTGGACTTGATCTCTTTGCAGTTCTTAAGGAGGATGGCGCTTTCGCTCCTCTTGATTTCCTTGTAACCGCCCTTGACCAGGTCGTAGTAGTAGTCTTTTCCTTTTTCGCTCTTGTAGAAGCTCTTGGCGCCCGAGTCAAGCATCTTCTGGACGTTTTTGGGAATCTTCATTCCCTCTTTCTCCATGCGCTTTACCGACTTTTCCACGCCGATCGCATCCCAGGTTCCGAAGGGGCCGAATTCGTTGTTATATCCCCATACCATCGCGTTGTCGATGTCGACGATCGAGTTGGCTATTTCGGGAACGCGGTTCGCGGCATAGATGCATCCGGCCGCGGTGACCTTCCATGCG
>JBFZEY010000516.1:0-3058 GCA_041306625.1 Spirochaetota bacterium
AGCCCCTGGATCTTAAAAAGATTGAAAGGGCCGCCGCCGAAACCCGCTTTTTCGTCACCCTCGAAAACGGCTATATATCGGGCGGGATCGGCGAACACATCCTCTCGTCCATACACCGCGATCTGAGACAGCGCATGCTCTTCGCCGCGGGCTTTCCCGACCGCTTCATCGAACAGGGGACCATGCGCGAGCTCTTCCGGCTCCACGGTCTGGACGCCGCCTCGCTCGCCCGGAAGATCATCCGGGGCCTCAAAGTCCGAAACATACATGAAAAACGGCATACGATTAGACGCGTATCTGGCTGAAAACGCTCTCTCACCCTCGCGTGAAAAGGCGAAACGGGAGATCCTGGCGGGATGGGTGCGCGTGGACGGCGAAACCGTCCGCGTCCCCTCGCGTCTTATACGGGGGACGGAGGAGGTGCGGGTTGAGCGCCCCGGCGGGAGCTTCGCCAGCCGCGGCGGCGAGAAACTGGACCGCGCTCTCGATGTTTTCGCGATCGACCCGGCCGGGCGGACCGTCGCCGATCTTGGCGCCTCGACCGGTGGGTTCACCGACTGTCTGCTGAAACGCGGAGCGGCGCTGGTGTACGCGGTCGACGTGGGATACGGACAGCTTGATTACGGCCTGCGCGTGGACGAACGTGTGGTGGTTATGGACCGTACGAACGTGCGGAACCTCTCCCGCGGCGATTTTGACCGCGTTGTGGACCTTGTGACTGCAGATTTATCGTTTATTTCCCTCGCAAAGGCAGCGGACGCCGTAGTCGCCTCGTTCTCGCCTGCGGAGGGGGCGCTGCTCATCAAGCCGCAGTTCGAAGCGGGCAGGGGCGAGCACGGGAAGGGCGTGGTGCGCGATGCCGCGAAGCACGCCGAAATCCTTCTGCGCGTGATCCCTGAGCTTGCGGCGCGGCATATCGGTTTTCGAGGGCTCTGCCATTCGCCGATCAAGGGCCCGGCCGGCAACATCGAGTTCTTCCTGCACGCGGACATAGGGCGCAACTTCGTCCCTAAAAGCGGCGAACTCGCACAAATCGTGGACCGCGTCGTCGGGGAGGCGCATCTGGCGCTCCACGATGTTAAAAACAGTTAAAATTTTTCCTTCCTCCACCGTCTCGGAAAATAATTTCTTGACCGGACGTTCCTCGTTTGGTTTTCTTAAAAAGGCCGATATGCCGTATACAGAAAACCGATCGAGCCTTATTGCCGGGTTCCGAATGAGAAACAAAGCGAAAATCCTTGGTGCACTGATTCTGGCGGGCTGCCTCGCTTCCACGGCCGCGTTCGCGCTGAATATGAGCGGGGTGATAGCTTTTCCGGTACCATATAATCCTGACAGGGGGGCGATGACGATCCGGGTGCCGGTTGGTTCTGATGTAAAGATACAGATATATGATATCAATGGTGATTCCGTTTACGAAAGGTCGGGAACCAGTGGCGATAATCTCTGGAGCGGTAGAAACAGCGGTGGCAGAAAGGTCAAACCCGGTCTTTATATCATTAAAGTAACGGCCGAGGATAGCATAACTGGAGATTACGGCAAAAAGCTCATCCGCATCCTGGTGGATTATAAATAGTGAAGGTATTTTCGGCGAAATATCCGCTGCTCATTGCGCTCGGTGTAACATTCTGCGCGCTTTCGGTCTCCCGGCTTCAGGCCCAGGACGCCGGTTCGCGCGCATCGTTTACACGCAGCGGCTGGGTAGGCTCGCGGTACATCGCCATGGGGAAGGCGGCCGAGGCGATAGCGGACGACGTGTACGCCATCTACTGGAACCCGGCCGGGCTGGTGGACCTCAGGGAGCAGCAGACCCTTTCCTCCGACGAAATACGTGAAAAGGTGCAGAAGGGAAGCATAAAAGGCATATCCGAGCAGGACCTCGTACGGTTTTCAGACGAAGGAAACACCCGGGTCTTCGTCCAGGCGGGGGTTTCGGCCGCGCTCCTCGATGTTGAGCGCGAGGCGGGCTTTGCCGGCATCGCCTTCGGGCTCGGGAAAGGGGTGCTGGGCTGCGGGCTCTACCTTATCCAGTCCAGGGGCATCGAAGGTCGGGACGATTCGGGTGCGTATACCGGCGATCTCGACTATGTCGCCTCGACGGGATTTCTGTCCTACGGCTTCACCACGGGGCTCGCCTCGATGGGCGTTTCGCTTAAGGGCTTACAGGAGCGGATAGGAGAATCGACCTATTACGGCGCGGCGGCCGACTTCGGGGCGAACGTGGACGTGCTGCCGTTTTTGCGCCTGGCGTTCGTTATTCAGGACATAGGGCAGACGATACAGGGCGACGAAAGCGAGGACGAGATGAAGCGGCGCTATGATTTCGGCTATCCCTCGCTCAAGGTGTCCGCCGCTCTCACCAACCGGAACAGGGATTTTACGCTGGCCGTAACCGGTGTCAAGAAGATCGAGCAGGAAAAGTACGAGCTTAACGGGGGCATACAGTACAACGTCTCCGGCGCGCTTTCCATCCACATGGGACTTAACGAGGCGAATTTCGCCGCGGGGCTTTCGATCCATCTGCTTGGTGTGAATATCGGCTATGCGTTCAGCGTCGATAATATAGACTACGGGTACAACAATATCGTCTCGCTGAGCCTGGTGTTATAACGTATGCGCGAAGGCGGCGGAAAACGTCCCCGTATTATGGGCATCATAAACGTAACGCCCGATTCGTTTTATGACGGCGGAAGATATTTCGATACCGAAAGTGCGAAGGAGCATGCGCGGCGGCTCTGCGCTGACGGGGCGGACATCCTCGACATAGGCGGCGAATCCAGCCGTCCGGGCGCGGGCAGGATTTCCGAACAGGAAGAAATCGACCGTGTATGCCCGGTCATAGAGTTTGCGGCGCGGAATTTCGATACGGTCGTTTCGATCGACACCTGCAAGGCGAAGGTCGCCTCCGAGGCTCTGAGCTCCGGGGCGACGATCATCAACGATATAAGCGCGCTGGTCTTTGACGACGAAATGGCCCCGCTGGCCGCGCGCACGGGGGCATCCGTGGTGCTCATGCACATGAAGGGTACGCCGGAGACGATGCAGGAAAATCCCGTTT
>JBFZEY010000517.1:0-3058 GCA_041306625.1 Spirochaetota bacterium
CGCCCCGGTGGAGACGGTCATCGCGCATGGAGGCGCCCGCATTACAGTGGCCTTCGACCCGATGAAATCAGACGACCATCTTGACGGAGCCGGGAAGAAATTTTTCGACGAACTGGCCGCCTCACTCAGGGCAAAAGCCGCTTTGGCTAAATCGCCCGGCGGATTTGAGTGTCGCCTGGTAGTTTCACAGTGCCGGTTCGCCAAAACGGGGCACTGCAGGCGAAAGAACGTACAGGAGCTCTCGGTGGTTATTTTCCGGGGCAGTCGTAAAGGAGCGGTGTTGATGCTTCCGTATTCGGCAATGATCAAAGACGAGGAGCGCCGTGACTTCGCCGCTCGTGTCGCAGAGCGGGTGTTCGCCGAATAGGCCATGATCAATAAGTATTTGACTAAAGCCTGTTGCTGAATAAAAATACCTGCGGGGAAAGCGGTGTATTCGTAATAATTGGAAACCCGGGGTGATGGATGACAGATGAAATGCAGGACGAAGGCCGCACGATGGTGGAAGCGCTTCGTGCCGGGCATCCCGAAAAATTCACAACACTCGAAAAGGCTTTTTCCCATATCCGGCGCGGCGGGAGGGTATTCATTTCAACCGCATGTGCGGTCCCCCGTTTCCTGATTCGATCGCTGGCTGAATACGCCGGGGAGAATCCGGGGTTTCTTCCCGAGGACGAGATCATCCGCGCGTATACGCTTGGTGTTTCACCCTATATCGACGAGAGGCTGAAGCAGAACTTCCGGTATAATTCGTTTTTTATCGGTCACAGCATCAGAGAGGCGGTCAATCGGGGCGAGGCCGATTACACCCCGGTTTTTTTCTCGGGAGTGCCCAAACTTTTTCGCCAGCGGATCATCGAAATCGACGTTGCGCTGATTCAGACCTCGCTCCCGGACCCCAGCGGCATGCTGAGTCTGGGTGTAAGTATCGATGTCGTCAAGGCCGCCGTCGAGAACGCGTCGATCGTTATCGCGCAGGTGAATTCATACATGCCACGGGTGCACGGGGACACCTTCATCAGCGTGGATGAGGTCGATTTCATCTTTCATCACGATGAACCCCTCCTCGAGTATGAATCGGGGGAGCCGGATGAGGTTTCCGGCCGGATCGGGCGTTTTGTCGCGCGCATCGTCAGGGACGGTGATACGATCCAGGTCGGCTACGGCAGTCTTCCCAACGCCATTATGGCGAACCTTCATAAAAAGAAGAACCTGGGAATCCACACGGAGCTTCTCTCCGACGGGCTGGTGGAACTGATAAAAAGCGGTGCGATAAATAATGCCAGGAAGACGATCGACCGCGGGAAGACCGTTGCGACGTTCTGCATGGGAAAGAAATCCACCTACGATTTTCTTCACGATAATCCCAGCATATCCTTTCATACCGTGGAGTATACCAATAATCCCCTGATCATCGCCGGCCTGAAGAATATCACGGCGATCAATTCCGTCCTCCAACTCGACCTCTCCGGCCAGGCGAGCGCGGAATCCCTCGGACAGTATAATTACAGCGGGATCGGCGGCCAGGCGGATTTTATGCGGGGGGCGATGCTCGCGCAGGGCGGCAGAAGCATCCTCATGCTAAAATCGACCGCGAAGAACGGAACGGTCTCCCGCATAGTGCCGGCAGTTGACGCCGGGGCCGGGATCACGCTCAACCGCGGTGATATACATTATATCGTTACCGAGTACGGTATCGCCTATATTAACGGCAAGAACCTCCGGGAGCGGGCGCTGTCCATCATCGCGATCGCACATCCCGATTTCCGGCCGTGGCTGGTTGAAGAGGCGAAGAAGCTTGGAGTTATAGAGGCCCCGGCTACCGGGATTCCCGGTATGAAAGGATGGTATCCCGCACATCTCGAGACCCGGCGTACGACGAGGGGGGGCGACCGCCTGCTCCTGAGGCCGGTCAGGCCGGACGATATCATGATCCTCCGGGACTTCTTCTCGAAGCTCTCGGACCAGAGTGTACGGGGGCGTTTTGTGAAAAGCGGAAAGACGGCGGACGATCTCGGTGAGCTGGTCGAAGTCGATCATATCAGCGATGTAATCATCCTCGGGGTCGTCAGGCGTGAGGGAAAAGAGATCGTGCTGGGGGTCGGGAAGTATTCCGTTAATGACGACGACCATGGCGCGGGGGTTTCACTGGCCGTGCTGGACGGATACATGAACCGCGGGATTGGAACGGAAATAATCGCCTACTTGAGCCTTCTGGCCCGCAGGGAGGGCCTTTCATACATTTCAGCGGAGGCACTCATCGAAAATAAACCGGTACTGCATCTGCTCGACAAATGCGGTC
Source organism: Spirochaetota bacterium (assembly GCA_041306625.1). Taxonomy (GTDB): domain Bacteria; phylum Spirochaetota; class UBA4802; order UBA4802; family UBA5368; genus MVZN01. The sequence continues at coordinate 2,303 of JBFZEY010000517.1, forward strand.
TCGACACCGAGCGCAACCTGGGTGCGGGAGTCTACGAGATGAAGGCGCATTTCGGGCGCGATTGACGAATATTCATTGCGCAGTCCTTGCCGGATCCCGGCTATGGCAGTAAATTGAGATTGTGTTTTTAAAAGGGTGATGGATAGCCTGTCAGACATTCGGCGGTGCGGGCCGGATGGCATGGCTTCCGGTCGAACAGGTCGAGGCGTCAAGGAGTGTGAGCCGGTGTTGAGCGGTCAATGGATTGTTAGGGGAATCGCGGCGGTGTGGATGATGTTCTGCGCGATCGCGGTATGGTCGGCTTCCGACCTGAGGGCCGACCTTCACGGGGAGGGTGCGCAGGATTATTCATACTCGCAGAGCTTTATCAACATCCGGACCCCGAACGGCAAACTCTATGCGTATGTCGTCCTTCTCTTCAACGAAAACCCACATTTCGTAAATATGATACAGGAGCACAGCATCCCCGTCGAAAAGATGCAGAAAGACGGCTTTCATATCGCGGAATACCGGAATTATCTGAAAAATCTGCGCGAGCCCGCCACCTACCGCATCGCCGAACAGCTCCTTGCCGCCAGCCTCCAGCCGGGAAAGTATACCGATAAGATCCTGGACTCGCTGCGCGATGCGCTTGAGAAGCGAAACATCATACTGAGGTTTTCACGGGACAGGAAGGGGAGCGACGAAGAGCGGATCATCCTCGATTACTGCATCTTCGGGGCCCGTAAACCGCTTACCATAAATCATCCGCTTTTC
>JBFZEY010000518.1:0-2727 GCA_041306625.1 Spirochaetota bacterium
GAATCAGAAGGTCGAAACCATGCCGGCGGAGGAGCTCTACCGGCTGGAATCGGAGAAACTCGTAAAAGAGGTTGGCTATGTGTACGACAAATCGCCCTTCTACCGGGCGAAGTTCAGGGAGATCGGACTTGAGCCGGGAGAGATCAAAACGCGCAACGACATCGTAAAGCTTCCCTTCACCTCGAAGGACGACCTGCGCAAAACGCAGGCCGAGGACGGCGGGCTCGGCGGGCACCAGTGCGCGCCGAAAGCCGACCTGGTGCGCATACAGGGTACGAGCGGTACCACGGGCAGACCTCTCTATATCGGCCTTACGCAGCATGACGCGGATACCTGGAAGGAGCTTTTCGCGCGGCATGCATGGACCGGCGGACTTCGGCCCGGCGACTCGTTCGTGCATCCCGCCAACTATACGCTCTTTGTCGGAGGCCTCTCCGAGGCGGTGTCGGCCGAAGCGATGGGCGTGTGCGTAATCCCCGCGCCGCTGGCCACCACGGGTCTGGAGAAGCTCATGCAGATCGTTCAGACACTGAAGCCCACGGTGCTGTTCGCGACCCCGTCGTCGACGGTCTTCCTTGCCGACTATGTCCGCAAACAGCTCGGAATCGAGCCGGTCAGCCTGGGGTTTACGAAGGGCTTCATGGCCGGCGAGGCCATGCCCGAGGAGGACAGGCGAAAGATCGAGGAGGAGTGGGGCATCGTTGCGCGGAACTTCTACGGGCTCGCCGATGTCGCCGCCGACCTGGCCAGCGAATGCGGCGAGGGTGAGGGCATGCATTTTTGCGGCCAGGGCCTCGTGCAGGCCGAACTGATCGACCCGGCCACGCTCAGGAGCGTGCCGATGGTCGACGGCGCCGAGGGCGAGATCGTGTACACCACCATCGACCGTGAGGCCACGCCGGTGCTCCGCTACCGGTGCAGGGACATGGTGCGCGTCTTCACCTCGCGCTGCGCCTGCGGACGGACCTCCTTCCGTTTCAGCGTGTTCGGCCGCAGCGACGACATGCTGAAGGTGAAGGCCGTCAACGTGTTCCCCTCGGCCGTGAAGGACGTCATAAGCTCGTTCATGCCCGAGACGACCGGCGAGTTCAGGATCGTCCTCTACGAGCCCGGCCCGGCCATCAGCACCAACCTGGAGCTAAAGATCGAACACGGCGAGGGCGTCACGGGGGACACAATCGCGGACCTCGCCGCGCGCCTTAAAAGGAGCATCAAGGAGAAGCTGGTCTTCACGCCCGAGATAAAGATGATTCCGCCCAACACGCTGGAACGCTCGGAGTATAAGATCAATTATTTCGAGCGGATGTACGAAAAAAATAATTAACCGGAGGTGCGGTCATGGCCGCAAGGAAAACACGGGCAGCCGATGCATACGCCGCGGCGAATGATGAAGATCATATGCCGGCGATCGCGAGCTTTGACCGGCGTATCGGTCCCGTTGTGAATACGGATACAATTATCGGGTTTCTTGAATAATTTCATCTTATAAGGAATGGAGGATCAAACGTGGAAAAAGAAAACAAACTGGTTAAAGGGCTCACCCTGGTTACCCTGTTTACCCTGATAACCGGCGCCATGGTGGGCATGGCCTGGGCCGTTCTTGCCAATGTTTTTCTCGACCGGGCCGGCCCCGCGGTGCTGATATCAATCGGCGTTGCGTCGGTTCTGACCCTTTTCGTCGGTCTTTGCTTCGCCGAGTTATGCTCCGCAATGCCTTACGCCGGTGGCGCCTATATTTATGTGCGCCGGGGAATAGGTACGTTTGTCGGATTCATCGCCGGCTGGCTCCTGGTCCTTGCCTATGCCGCCATGATGCCCGGCGAATGCATAATCCTGGGGAAGCTGATGCACGGCATATTCCCGTCGCTCGAGCCTTCGATTGTCGGGGCTTCCCTGGCGCTGTTTTTTACCGTCGTCAACCTGGCGGGCATCCGTTTTTCCGGAATCGTTCAATTCCTGCTGACGGTAGCCCTTTTTGCCGGGATCATCATTTTCATCATCGCGGGAGTACCCGAGCTGGAGGTGGAGAACTTCAAGCCCTTCTTCGGGCGCGGCGCCGGCGGCATCCTTCTTATGATCCCGATCGCCATGCTGGCATTCATGGGGTACGATGTGCTCCCCCAGGCCGCCGAAGAGGTCAACGCGCCCATTCGAAAGATGGTGTTTATCATTCCGGCATCAATATTCTTTGTCGCGTTCATGTACATCGCGGTACTGGTGGTCACCGCCGGGGTCGTACCCTGGGAACTCATCGCATCGAGCACTGAGAATATTCCCATTATGCCGTCGGTCCTTAAAGCCATGGGGCCGAAAGGGGCGTATATCATCATCATCGCCGGCATATGCGGTCTCATTACCACCATGAACGCGTTCATGGTTGGGGGCTCACGACTGTTGTACGCCATGGCCCAGGACCGGGAGCTACCCGCGATATTCGGGAGACTGAGTGGTAAAACCCATGTACCCTACGCGGGAATTATTTTTATCGGGGTACTGGGGATTGCGGGCAGCTTCATACAGGAACTGATCGTGCTTTTCGATACGGCGGCGGCATCGGTACTGGTCAGTTACTTTCTTGTCGCGCTGACGGTACTCATGCTGAGACGAAAGGAGCCGGAGCTGGAGCGCCCCTACAGGATCCACGGGTATCCTTATATACCGATAATCGCAGCGATCGCCGTGGTACCAACCTGGGTTATAGCGCTGGCCATTCTGAAAATATGGGCG
>JBFZEY010000519.1:0-2807 GCA_041306625.1 Spirochaetota bacterium
ACACTTTCCCCCTTGAAAACGGCCTGGCGGGATGGCACTACCGTTCGACCATCAGGATATTCAAAGGGTCGCAGTCAGTGTCGATTGACATTTACGTTTACAACCTGCGCTAACACGAGGAAGAATCACTCAGGAAAAACCTGTCGGGCAAATGGTGGAGCGTGAATAAAAGCGGTGACTTTACGAACCTCTGTATGGAAATCTATGAAAACGGCAAATACAAGTCCTATGCCCGCGGGGGAAGGGAAATCGAGGGGGAATACAATTTCAACTTCAACGATGAAACGATCGTCTTTCTCAGCGGGACCTCTTTCGGGCAAAACCTCAAATACATAAACCGCGGGAACATGTATCATCTCGAGGCCACCGAAGGAAAATACGACATCCGATTTAAAAAAATAACCGAGGGCATGGCCGAACCGCCGCCCGATGAGGAAGCGGATACCGCAAGCCCCCCGGTCCCGCCGCAGGAGGAAGATGGCAAAGCTCCGAATTAACCGGTTTCTCGCCGATTGCGGGCTGGGCTCACGGCGCAAGGTCGAACAGTTGGTGGCCGAGGGCCGTGTGCGGGTCAACGGACAGGTGACGACGGACCTTTCCCGGCTCATCGATGGCGAATCAGATGAGGTTCGCCTCGACGGACGACCGCTCGCCGCTGAAACGCGGTTGTTTTATCTTATGCTGAACAAGCCAAAAGGATATATAACTACCGCCGAAGACATCCAGAACCGCGCCATCGTACTGGACCTCATCCCCGGGCACTTTCGCGAAAAGGGCGTGATGCCGGTTGGAAGGCTCGACCGTGATACCGAGGGACTCCTTCTGCTTACCAACGACGGTGACCTCGCATTCAGGCTTACCCATCCCCGGTTTGAGATACCCAAAGAGTATATCATAGACCTCGACCGCCCGCTCAGCGACCGTGACCACGCGCGCCTGGAGAAAGGGGTTCGCCTTAAGGAGTACAAGACCAATCCGGCCCGAGTGAGCCCTGTTTCCGAATCAGGCGACACGATCAAGATGATCATTACCGAGGGTAAGAAGCGGCAGATACGCGTATCACTTGCGACGCTCGGCTACAGGGTTAAAAGGCTTCGCCGTGTCGCTTTCGGACCCGTGAGGCTTACCGGCGTCAATGCACGGTCGTACCGCGCGCTGAGACCCGCCGAGGTCAAGGCGCTTAAAAAATCGGTAGGGCTTCAACCCGGCGCCGCCAATTTTTCTTTAAAATAATCCGTCCTCCCCGTCGAAAAGTACAATAAAGCCATACAAACGCGGCGGATGCTCATGCGCCCCCGGCTGTGCCGCCCTCATCGGCGGCATATTTCACGCAGGGAATGATTACTATGCAGAATATGGATTATTACAGCCGGAGCGGCGCACGAAACCACCCTTATCATCTCGATACGGCCGATCCTGAGTATTTTGCGCGCATGAGCGAAATGAACCACCGCGAGAATGAGAGGATCCGGAAGAAGGCGACCGGGCTCATGTCGTTCGTCATCGCACTCTGCATCATATCTTTCACCGCCGGCCTGGTAATCGGCATCAAATTCGCCGGGGGCCCGCAGAAAGAGATCGTGGACGAATCCACCCGTCAGGCGATGTCGAGCACCATTAAAAAGGTATCCGGACTCCTGAACGAAAACGCCGCCGCCGAAGTCCGCGAAAAGAACAAACCCGGGAAATCCGCTAGCCAGGTTTTCCCCCGGGATGAATACCCCTTCGTAATCCCCATAGGAAAAGATCTGAGCAGGGAGAAATCACAGGAGATCGCCGGCTTCCTGAGCTCCGGCGGCCACACGGTGATTCTGTCCAGGACCGAGGCCGGGTATCGGCTGTTCACGGGCCCGTTCAAGACCAGGGATGAGGCCGAAATATCCTTGAAAAAAATTACCGGCTATTCTAACAAGGCATGGTTTCAAAACGCCCAGATTCTTAAACGATGATATGCACGCAGAAATCAGAGAGGCCGGTCCCGCGGATGTAGAGTCGATCTACCGCCTGCTGCACCCCTACGCCCAGGAAAACATCATCCTCGAAAGAAGCAGCGAGGAAATAGCCAAGTCTATTGACAAATTCCTTGTCGCGACCTATACTGCCGAAATAGTAGGCGCGGTATCCTATTATGATTACGGCCCGGCACTCAAGGAGGTCCGTTCGCTCGCGGTGAGAAAAGATCTCGGGAAAGCAGGGATTGGCTCCGCCCTGGTAAGAGGCCTTCTGGCAGTGCTCCTCGAGCGGTTTCCCGGCGCGAAAATATTTGTTCTCACCTATTCGCCCGGGTTCTTCGGCAGGCTCGGTTTCGTCGAAGTGCCCAGGGAGACTTTGCCGGAAAAGATATGGAAGGACTGCGATCACTGCAAAAACAGGGATAATTGCGGAGAGACCGCACTGGTCTTTATTCAGGGCGAAAGTCGATGAAAAAATCCATAGACAAACGTACGTTCGATCGAATTAAAACGAACAAGTTCGCCGTTGAATACAAGATCAAGGGACGCGACCCCGTTTACCGGGTAGAACTCATCAATCTCGGCGCGGGCGGGATGTGTTTTCTGCGCAATTCCATCATCGCCCGGGACGACCAGCTGCTTGTTAAATTTCCTTTTAAAACCAGAAAAGTGATCCTCACCGGGCAGATCGTCAGGATCGACGGACGCGAGGTGGCGGTCAGATTCGGGAACAGCGAAGATGAAATAAAGACATTCATCGACACGTTTAACGAAGAATACCCGAGTCTTTCCAAGAGTACCGCAAAGAAGGGCGGATTGTTGCGCATACCAGGCGAAGCGGCTCAGGATTCAGAT
>JBFZEY010000520.1:0-5323 GCA_041306625.1 Spirochaetota bacterium
TCCTTTACGGGCGCCGTTGGTGGAGATGAAGTATTCGAGCACGGTGAGACCCTCGCGGAAGTTCGCACGGATGGGAACGTCGATAATCTCACCGGACGGTTTCGCCATAAGGCCGCGCATCCCGGCAAGCTGCCGAATCTGCTGCTTGGATCCCCTTGCACCGGACTGCGCCATCAGATAAATTGGATTCAAGCCATTGCGGTTCTTCTCGAGCTCTTCGAGCATGTTGTCTGCGATTATTTCGTTCGTGTTGGTCCAGACGTTGATCACCCTGTTGTAGCGCTCTTCGTTGGTGATATAACCGTTACGGTACTCGTTCTCGATTTCCTCAACCTTCTTGTCCGCCTCGGTGATTATTTCCGGCTTCTTGGACGGAACGACGATATCGGACACGCTTATGGTCGGAGCGAAAAGCGTCGCGTATTTGTAGCCCGCTTCCTTAATTTCATCGAGGACTTTGACCGTCGCGGTAGGCCCGTAGGTGCGGAAAATGTTCGAGATAATTTTTGAAAGGCCTTTGTCGTTCACCACCGTATTGACAAAGGGGTAACCATCGGGGAGGAGGTTGTTAAAAAGCAGCCGCCCCGCAGTGGTCTCGACAAATTGCCCATCCATCCAGTACTTGATCTTGGAGCGTATGTTGATCTGCCCGCAATCGATCGAGCGGAGCATTTCGCTTTCCTCGTCGAAATAGCTTCCGGTTCCGGCCGCTTCAGGCAATTCCATCGTAAGGTAAAATATCCCCAGAACTATGTCCTGGGTCGGCGTTACAATAGGCTGGCCGTTCGCCGGCGAGAGCAGGTTGTTGGCCGAGAGCATGAGCGTCCAGCACTCCAGCTGGGCCTTGGGCGACAGCGGAACGTGGACGGCCATCTGGTCGCCGTCGAAGTCGGCGTTATACGCATGGCATACGAGCGGGTGCAGGCGGATGGCCTTACCCTCGACGATTATGGGCTCGAAGGCCTGGATGCCGAGCCGGTGAAGCGTCGGCGCCCTGTTGAGAAGCACCGGATGCTCGGAGATCACCTCTTCGAGCACTTCCCATACCTCAGGACGCTCGTTTTCCACCATCTTTTTGGCGGATTTGATATTCTGTACATAGTCTTTGTCGACCAGCCGCTTCATTATGAACGGCTTGAAAAGCTCTATGGCCATCTTCTTGGGAAGACCACACTGGTAGAGTTTCAGCTCGGGCCCTATGACGATCACAGAGCGGCCGGAATAATCCACGCGCTTGCCGAGCAGGTTCTGACGGAAGCGGCCCTGTTTCCCTTTCAACATGTCCGAGATCGACTTCAACGGGCGATTCCCCTTGCCTTTTACCGCACGCTTCCTGCGGCTCTTGTCGAAGAGCGCATCCACGGCTTCCTGGAGCATCCGCTTCTCATTGCGAACGATGATCTCAGGCGCCCTGAGCATGAGGAGCCTCTTCAGACGATTATTGCGGTTGATGACACGGCGATAGAGGTCGTTCAGGTCGGAGGTTGCGAAACGCCCGCCGTCCAGCTGCACCATCGGACGCAGCTCCGGGGGTATTACCGGTATCACCTCGAGAATCATCCAGTCGGGCTTGTTTCCAGAATCCCGGAAGGCCTCGATGATCTCGAGCCGTTTGATGAGCTTTTTGTCAACCCTTGATTCCTTGTCGAGAATTTCCGCCCGCAACAGCCTTGATTCCTCATCAAGATCGATCCTGAGCAAAAGTTCCTTTATGGCAGATGCACCCATCTCGGCGATGAAGGTGTCACCGTATTTTTCATAATAGAAATTGAAGCTCTCTTCGTCGAGAACATCACCCCTCTTTATATTGTCAACATCCGCCTCTCCGGGCTCGATAACGATATACTTCTCGTAATACAGGACCGACTTGAGCGAGTTCACCGTCATGTTGAGAAAAAGACCCATGCGCGAAGGCACCGAGCGGTAGTACCAGATGTGGGCGACCGGGCAGGCCAGTTCGATATGCCCGCCCCTCTCGCGCCGAACCTTGTAGTGAGTCACCTCGACACCGCAACGGTCGCACACGACCCCCTTGTAGCGGATCGACTTGAACTTGCCGCAATAGCACTCCCACTCCTTGGTGGTACCGAATATTTTCTCGCAGAAAAGCCCGTCGCGTTCGGGCTTGAGCGTACGATAGTTGATCGTCTCAGGTTTTTTTACTTCTCCATACGACCAGTCGCGAATAAGGTCCGGGGAAGCAAGTCGTATCTGCATCGAATTGAAATCGTTGAAATCCCTCATGGTTCATCCTTTTACTTTAAAGGTGTTCGCAGTAAAAGCGCGCGTCGGTTATATATTCTGCAACGTATCGATTTTTATCTTTCTCTTCGGTTTACTGAAACCCTCGCTCCACTCGGAAAGGCTGATCTCGTTGCCATTCTCGTCGTAAATCTTTACGTCGAGGGCGAGACCGCGGAGTTCCTGGACCAGCACGTTGAACGATTCCGGGATTCCCGGCGCCGTTGTATTGATCCCCTTCACGATCGCCTCATAAATCCTGGCGCGACCGAGCATATCGTCCGATTTAACCGTAAGGAGCTCCTGCAGGGTATAGGCCGCACCATACGCCTCGAGCGCCCATACCTCCATCTCGCCGAGCCGCTGGCCGCCGAACTGCGCCTTGCCGCCCAGGGGCTGCTGGGTCACCAGCGAGTAAGGACCCGTGGAACGCGCGTGGATCTTGTCATCGACCATATGCGCAAGTTTCAACATGTAGATCTGGCCTACCATCACGCGGTTCTCGAATGGCTTTCCCGTTCTTCCGTCGTAGAGCACGCTCTTGGAGTCCTCGGGCAATCCCGCCTTTTTCAGATATTCGCGGATGTCCCCCTCTTCGGCCCCGTCAAAAATCGGAGTCTCAATAATCAGATTAAGCTCCTTCGCAGCCCATCCGAGTTCTGTTTCAAGAAGTTGCCCCAGGTTCATTCGAGATGGAACGGAAAGCGGATTTAATAGTATATCGACAGGCGTTCCGTCCGGGAGATAGGGCATATCATACTCGGGCACAACGCGGGAGATGACACCCTTGTTCCCGTGGCGCCCCGCCATCTTGTCACCTACGGAGATTTTTCGCTTGGTCGCTATATACACCTTTACCAGCTCTTCAACGCCGGGTGACAGCTCGTCACCGTTTTCCCGGGAAAAGCGTTTTACGTCGAGAATGATTCCCTCGATGCCGTTGGGTACGCGCAGGGAAGTGTCCCGTACCTCGCGCGCCTTTTCGCCGAATATTGAATGCAACAGTTTGTATTCCGGAGTGAGGTCCTGCTCGCCTTTCGGCGTTACCTTGCCAACCAGGATGTCGTCGGGATTTACATAGGCGCCGACCCTGACCACTCCGTCGGGATCGAGATCCCGGAAGGCCTTTTCCGACAGGTTAGGGATGTCGCGCGTTATCACCTCGCGCCCCAGTTTCGTCTCGCGCGCCTCGATCTCAAACTGCTCGACATGGACCGAGGTAAAGATGTCTTCCTTTACCAGGCGCTCAGAAATCAGGATGGCGTCCTCGAAGTTGTATCCCATCCACGGCATGAACGCCACCAGGATGTTTTTGCCCAGTGCAAGCCTTCCATTGTCGGTTGCCGGGCCGTCGGCAATAACGTCGCCGGATTTTACCTTTTGCCCCTCCCGGACAATCGGCGTCTGGTTGAAGCAGGTGCCCTGGTTGGTCCGTTTGAATTTTAACAGCGGGTATTCGTCGACCTCGCCGCTCGATGTCTTTATTTTAATCATTTTCGCGTCGGAGTACAGTACCTCGCCTCCTCTCGCCGCTATCAGAAGCACGCCCGAGTCATACGCAGCGGCCGGCTCGACTCCGGTCCCCACCAGCGGGGTCTCGGAAGTCAGAAGCGGCACCGCCTGACGCTGCATATTCGATCCCATGAGTGCACGGTTGGCATCGTCGTGCTCAAGGAAGGGTATCAGACACGTTGATATGGAGAACACCTGCGAGGGCGAGACGTCCATATACTGGATCTCGTTCGCCTTCTTGTAGGGGAAGTTACCCCTGTTTCGCGCCGGTGTAAGCCCCTTCATCAGGCTGCCATGATCGTCAAGCGGCGCATTCGCCTGTGCTATAAAATACCGGTCCTCTTCGTCGGCCGTAAGGTAATCGACGCGGTCGCTCAGCTTCCCCTTCTCTACGGCCTTGTATGGCGTCTCTAGAAAACCGTAGTCGTTGATGCGGGCGTAGGTGCTCATGGATACGATAAGGCCGATGTTCGGGCCTTCCGGCGTTTCAATCGGACACATCCTCCCGTAGTGCGACGGGTGTACGTCACGCACCTCAAAGCCCGCGCGTTCCCGCGAAAGGCCCCCTGGTCCGAGCGCGTTGAGGCGCCGCTTGTGCGTGAGCTCGGCCAGCGGATTGGTCTGGTCCATGAACTGGGAAAGCTGGCTCGATCCAAAAAACTCGTTGATCACGGCCGTAATTGGCTTGATGCTTATGAGTGCCTGAGGCGTCACCTGGTCGAGATCCTGAATGGTCATTCTCTCCTTGATGACGCGCTCCATGCGCTGAAATCCCACCTTTATCTGGTTCATGATGAGTTCGCCGACCGAGCGCACCCTTCGGTTCCCGAGATGGTCGATGTCGTCGACGTGGTACCCGTCAGCCTCTGCAATGAGAAAAAGCAGATACTTGACCGTGGCGACGATATCTTCCCTGATAAGCGTTTCGACCTTCGGCGCACCGGGTCCGCCGTAGCCGAACTCCTTCATGTGGTCGAATTTCTTGTTGATTTTATACCGACCGACGGCTCCCAGACTGTAGGTGCGCGGATTAAAGAACAATCGGTTTATCTCGTTGCGGGCATTGTCAATATTCGAGGGCTCGCCCGGCCTTAGGTTCGAGTGCATCTTCAGAATGGCTTCCTCTGAACTCTTACACTCGTCCTTCTCCAGCGAATTATAAAGGTACGCGTCGTCCTTGTTGTTCGGAAACTCGATGAGACTTACTTCCTTTATTTTCTCTTCCCTGAGTCGGTCAATGATGTCGATGTTGATGCGGCCCGCGGCCTCGATGATGATCTCGCCGGTTTCCTTGCTCACCACATCCTTCGAGACACGCCTGCCGATAAGGCCCTCGAAGGCCTCTTCGCTCGAAAGCTTGACTGTTTTCGTGTCGTAGAAAAGCCCCACCACCTCGTCGTTCGACTCGTAGCCGAGAGACTTGACAAGCTGGGTAATCGGAAATTTCTTTTTACGGTCGATCCGGGCTATCAGATATCCCTTTGAATCCATCTCGAATTCGAGCCACGAGCCCCTGTCTGGGATTACGCGCACGGTATAGATTCGCTCAATTTCTTCGTACGAGAAAAAG
>JBFZEY010000521.1:0-3722 GCA_041306625.1 Spirochaetota bacterium
AACAAGATACAGTAGGACGGACCCGCGCGACGGCTCCCCGGTCTCCGGGGATAGTGCGCGCGGCGGTGTTTGCGGGGAGAAATTACGGACAGTCAAGAGACATAATGAGACGAATCGGAAAAGCGGGCATACCGGACAGGCCGCTGAGAGCGGTTACGGCCGTGGCGTGTCTTATTATTTTTTGCGCGGTGACTGGATTATGTCCCATTTATGGTGCAGAGGCCGCGCGCGAGCGCACCAGGGTCGCTGCGGCCGAGGATAAGAAGTCCGCGCGGAATAACAAGGTCGAGAAGGCCGTCGAGCGCGAGAAAGGTCAGGCCGATGCGGAAAAAGAGATTTCCCGGGAGCAGGGTGGCGATAACGGCACCGCGACCGGGGAAAAGAAAGCGAAGGATTCGCCCGAGGAAATTGCCGGGGACCTCTACCGTTATGAAGAACCTACCGTGGAGGAGGAGTCATACGCCTGGACCATCATCAAGACGCTGATCGTAATCGGCATGCTCGTCGGCGGGTTTTATTACTTCTTCAGATTTGTCACCCGGCGTGCGGGGATCCAGCTTCCCGGCAGCGCCGGCGTGCAGACGCTGCTGGTTTCGCCCATGGGGCCGAATAAATTCCTCCAGGTGGTGGATCTGGCGGGCAGGGTGCTGGTGCTCGGCGTAACCGACAGCAGCATTAACCTGATCATGGAAATAAAAGAAAAGGACGAAGTGGACCGCATTCGTCTCATGTCGACGAAAAGCTCCCCCGCACAGCCGGGAGGGTTCCAGGAATTCCTGGCGGCACAGCTCGGGAAAATAATAAACAGGACCATGCCGTCCAGGCGGGAGGGAGGCCCCTTCGCCTCCCGGGATGACGGCAGCCAGGCCGACAGGATCGATTACATCGTCCGTCAGCGTGAACGATTAAAGAAGCTCAACGGTACAAACGATGAGGAATAAAGCTTTCACCGCGCTGCTCGCAGCCGTTTTTATTCTGGTGCCCGTCGTCCTGTTCGCGCAGGAGGCCGGCGGCGTGCGCATGCCGATACCGCGCATAACCTTCGATATCCGCGAGGCCGCGAATCCGAAGGACGTGGCACTGTCGCTTCAGATGCTCTTCCTCCTCACAATCCTTACGCTCGCGCCGGCGATCGCGATGATGATGACCTCCTTTACCCGCGTGGTGATCGTGCTTGACTTTGTGAAGCGCGCGCTCTCTCTGCAGCAGATGCCGCCGAACCAGGTGATCGTGGGCCTTTCCATCTTTCTCACCTTCTTCATCATGGCCCCGACGTTTACCGAGATAAACGAAAAGGCCCTGCAGCCTTACCTGAAGGGCAGGATTTCAAACGAGAAATTTTACGAGCAGGGAATGGAACCGCTGCGCAAGTTCATGTTCAAGCAGACCCGTAAAAAGGACATCGCGCTCTTCATAGAGCTCGCAAAGCTCGAGCGGCCGAAAAGCGAAAAGGACGTTCCCACTTACTGCCTGGTGCCGGCCTTCATGATCAGCGAACTCAAGCGGGCCTTCGAGATAGGGGTGTATATTTTTATACCTTTTATCGTGATCGACATGGTGGTGGCGAGCGCCCTGATGGCCATGGGTATGATAATGCTGCCGCCGGTGATGATCTCGCTGCCGTTCAAGCTCGTACTCTTCATTCTGGTGGACGGGTGGAACCTTCTCATTCACGAACTCGTGAGGTCGTTTGGATGATGACTTCCGTTATGGAGATTGAACGTGACTGACGTATTGATAATCAAGCTTTTGCGCGAGGCGCTCATGACAACCATGATCATTTCGGCGCCGCTTCTGGGGGTGGGAATGCTGGTGGGCCTGGTGATCTCCATATTCCAGACCACCACTTCGATCCAGGAGCAGACGCTTACTTTCGTCCCGAAGATCGTTGCGATCTTCGTAACGTTTATACTGCTGGCGGCCTGGATAATCCATACGATGGTTAACTATACCAAAAACATCTTTCTCATGATTTCGAAGATCGGTGCGGGATAGGATGGAATATTTCGTCTATCACTTCCAGGTTTTCCTGCTCATCATGATGAGGATGAGCTCGATGATGGTCATTGCCCCATTTTACTCGAGTGGGGTGATCCCGTTTAGGATAAAGGCGCTTTTCGCGTTTCTAGTCACGCTCGTCATCTTTCCGGTAGTTGCCCAGAAAGGGTATGCCCTTACGGGGAACATGGGGCTGTATGCGCTCCTGGTGTTTAAGGAGGTCGGGATCGGGATTTTCATAGGCTTCCTGGTTACGGTGATCGTCGCGGCGTTTCAGCTCTCCGGCGAATTTTTCTCGGTGCAGATTGGTTTCGGTATAAATGAGGTCTTCGACCCGCTCGCGCAGGTGTCGATACCGCTGGTCGGACAGCTTAAAAACCTTATCGGGATGCTGGTGTTTCTCTCGATCGGCGGGCACCATTTTCTCATCAAGGCCATCTATCGATCGTTCGAGCTCGCACCGCTACTCGCGCTCGATAAGGGGGCGACGGGGACGCTCATGAAGCATGTCGCCTATGTCTTCAGCGGAATGTTCGTTGTGGCGCTCAAGATCGCGATTCCGGTCGTCGCGACGATCTTTCTGGTGTCGATCAGCATGGGCGTGCTCTCGAAGGCCGCGCCCCAGATGAACATCATGATGCTGGGCTTTCCGCTGAAGATCATGGTTGCATTCGGGGTGATGCTCGCGATTACCCCGCTGGTAGTGAGGGTAATGTCGGTATCGCTGGATCGGACGTTCCGGTTTATATACAAAGTGCTCGTCTACTGGCCCGCATGAGCTTTGCGGTGCGGTTTCAGTACGGGACAGGTCAATGGTGGATAATGGCGGGTTGATGCTGAACGAATTGAACATCAGGCCTTTTGATAGCATGGAGGAGGTGCCAGCCTTAAGGGGTTTCCGCTTCGACCTCCAGCGTTTCGCCGCTGAAGACGAGGGTCGGACCGAGGACCCCACCGAAAAGAAGCTCCGCGAAGCGCGCGAAAAGGGACAGGTCGCCAAAACACAGGAGCTGCCCCAGGCGGTGGTCGTCATATTTGGCTTCCTGATCATTTTCTTCTTCGCCTCCTGGATTTATGATTCGATGGCGGCGATGACTAAATATTACATGTCGTCGTTCTCGCGCTTCTCGCTCACCGAGAGGAGCATTCTCCTCGAGCTGTACCGCGTGACATTCGAGTCCGCGAAGATACTGCTTCCGCTGTTCATCGGCGTAAGCATTGCCGCCTTCCTGGGGGACATGGTGCAGGTCGGTTTCCAGGTGTCGACCCATCCACTTAAATTCGATCCGTCGAAGCTGAAGTTCGACCCGGCCACCATGATGCGCAAGATATTCTTTTCCAAACAGGTGGCGATGAACCTCTTCAAGTCACTGTTCAAGGTCGTGGTCATCGGCTTTGTCGCATACCTGATTATTGCCAGTGAATATGATGAAATACTGAAAACTCCGGACGTTTCCGTCGCCATGGCGCTACAGATAACCGGCATACTGGCGCTGAAGATCATCCTGTGGTCGGCGGCGATCATGCTGATCCTTGCAATCCCCGATTATATATTCCAGAAACGGGAGTTCGTCGACTCGCTCAAGATGACGAAGCAGGAGATGAAGGAGGAGATGAAGGAGACGATGGGGGATCCCTATCTCCGTGCGCGTCTGCGCGAAATGCAGCGGGAGATCGTAATGAAAAACATGATCCGCGAAGTGCCGAAGGCCGACGTCGTGGTG
>JBFZEY010000522.1:0-3241 GCA_041306625.1 Spirochaetota bacterium
GTCTCTCCGCTCCGGCCGGTCGAGTTCGTGGCAGGGAAGACCCTGCCGTTCGCCATCATCGGCTTCGCCGACATAGTTGTCGTGACGCTGATCGCCATCGCATGGTTCGGCGTGCCGTTTAACGGGAGCTTCGTGCTGCTTCTTTTTTCGGGAATTCTGTTCATCCTCTCGACGCTCGCGGTGGGGCTGTACATCTCGACGGTGTCGCGGACCCAGCAACAGGCCATGCTTTCAACCTTCCTCTTCTTCGTGCCGGCGATCCTCTTCTCCGGGTTCGTTTTCCCGATCGACGCGATGCCGGCGCCGATCCAGGCGATAACCTTTCTCAATCCGCTCCGGTTTTTTATCACGATTATCCGCGGGATATTCCTGAAAGGCGTGGGCATCGGCGTGCTCTGGCCCGAGATGCTGGCGCTCTTTACACTCGGCGCGGCGCTGCTGTTCTTCAGCGTGCGTCGCTTCAACAGCAGAATGGAATAGGGGGATGGCGATGAACGGGTTTTCGGTGGAAGTGCGCGGGCTTTCGAAACGTTTCGAAGATTTCTACGCGGTGGACGACATCAGCTCCAACGTCCGCGCGGGCGAGATATTCGGATTCCTCGGTCCCAACGGTGCCGGGAAGAGCACGACCATCCGCATGCTCTGCGGCATCCTGGCGCCGACGGCGGGAGAAGGCAGCGTCGCAGGCTACGACATCATGAAAGCCCAGGAGAGCATCAAGACCGTCATAGGGTACATGTCGCAGAAGTTTTCCCTGTACGACGACCTGACCGTCCGGGAGAACCTGGAGTTTTTCGGCAGCATCTACGGGCTGGAGGGCGCGCGGCTTCGCGAGCGTATTGCGTATGTGTTGAAGATGGCGGATATCGGCAGGCGGAAAGACTTGCTGGTGCGCAGTCTTCCCGGCGGAGTAAAGCAGCGTCTGGCGCTTGGCGGCGCCATCCTGCACAACCCCCCGGTGCTCTTCCTTGACGAGCCCACTTCCGGGGTGGACCCAATTATGCGGCGCACCTTCTGGGAGATCATCTACGATTTCTCGAGGAACGGTAAAACCATCTTCGTGACGACGCACTACATGGACGAGGCCGAGCACTGCGACCGGATGGCGCTGATCATCGCGGGAAAGATCATCGCGCTGGACTCGCCCTCCGCGCTCAAGGCGGCGTTGCCATACAGCGTCTGGTCGCTCCGGGTGGAGCGTTTTATAGAGGTATTCGAGGAGATCGCCCCGCTTTCATTTATCGAAGAGGCGGCGATTTTCGGGAGTGAGATTCACATTATGTGCAAAAAGGGTTTTCCATTAAAGCGCGAACTGTCGAAGGTGCTCCGGGGAAAAGGAATCGCCGGTTTTACTATTGAGGAAGTCGGCGCCACGCTGGAGGATGTCTTCGTTTCCCATGCGCGAAGGCTGGGCGTGTAGGCCGGAGGCCGGCAATGTCCCCGGGCTACCGCTCTTCGGCGGTAAGAATTTCGAACAAACCGGATCCGGGCAAATCATATAGAATTGACGCATACTGTTAAGAATATTTACGGTTTCGATAAATATTTATTGAAATCCGGGGCATCGGTTCCATGGTAATTCCAGACGAGAATCGATAGCATTTTTTCTCATTCACGAACTCCATGAGGTACGGTGATGATCAACAGGCTCTCCATCAGGGCTAAATCAATCCTGATAAATAGCGGCGCAAGCGTGGCGCTCTTCGCCGCGATCATGGTGCTTTATTATTTCTTTCCGGTGTGGTACGTGTATCTCATATCCGAGGATACTCCGGGCGAGTATGCCACCACCACCGCGTACCTTGCGGGCTGTTGCGTGATGGCGTGGGCGATGATACGGAACAGGGACGCCCGAACGATGATCAACGCCCTGCTCCTGCTGTTCATGTTTTTCGTCGGCATGGAGGAGATCAGCTGGGGGCAGCGTATTATCGGCATCGAAACCGCCGATTTTTTCATGGAGCACAACCACCAGCGCGAATTCAACCTCCACAACCTGAGCTTCGTCAAATACACCAAGATGCTGTTTCATAACGGGATCCTCATCTGGTTGCTTCTGTCCTGGATCCCCTGGCGGAAGCTTGGCTTCTTCGGCCGTCTGTTGGAATGGTTGAAGGTGCCGAAGATCCCGCCCTATACGGCCCCGTATTTTATACTGGCGCTCATTTTCGCGTATTTCGGGATCATCCCCAAGTCCGAGGAGTTCAACGAGCTCATCTTCGCATATGCTTTCGCGTTCCTCTCGCTCGACATCTGTTATGAAACGGGACCCGCCTCCAATCGCGACCGGCTGCATATCGTTCCCGCCTGGCTGCTTACGGGCGTTATTGTGGCAAGCGCGCTTTTGCTCTCCGTCCGCTGGCCCTGGCCCGACGTGCTGAGTTCGAGGATGAACCTGTTCGCCGTAAAGGAGTATCCGCGACGCGGATTGGACGTCCAGGCTGAAAAGGTTTTCGAATACCTGCTCGCTATGCCCGAACTCCGCAACCCGGACACGCTGTATAATTACGCGGCCTATCTGCAGAAGAAGGGGGAAGGGGAGCGCGCGCGATCGCTGATTTCGATGGCGATAGAGGACAAGAAACAGCGGATAGCGGGTGGTACGGAGAACGGTACCGCCTATTACCGGATGGCGAATTTCTACGCATCATTATCCAAACACGGCGAGGAGCGGCGCTCACTGCTTCGGGCGATTGAACTCTACACGGTGGAAATCCGCGTCCTTGAGGAGGGAATTCGCTCCGGGAAGATGATAAAAAAGCTTGCCCGGGCCCGTCTGCTGTATGCATACGACGAAATAGCCGATGCGTACGAGCGAACCGGGAACATGGAGGCGGCGGCAAAATATCGCGCACTGTTCGAGGGGCCTGGCGGGTCGCCGGGGAAGTAGAACGCGAGCGCCGTCCGGGATGGGAATGCGAAGGGCCCGGCCGCCTCAGCCGAACTTGTCGAAGCGGATCATCTCCGCTTCGACGCCCAGGTCGTCGAGCCTCTTCTGCACGGCGTCGAGCATCATGGGGGGGCCGCAGAGATAGTATTCGATCTCATCGGGCGCGGGATGTTTCTTTAAATAGTTTTCGTATACCGCCTGGTGTATGAATCCCCTGTTGCCCTTCCAGTCGTCCTCCGGGAGCGGCTCGGAAAGGGAGATGTTGAACGAAAAGTTTTTATGTTTTTTCTCTATGGCCTTGAATTCGTCTTCATAAAAGATCTCGCGCTTCGACCGCGCGCCGTACCAGTA
>JBFZEY010000523.1:0-6014 GCA_041306625.1 Spirochaetota bacterium
CTACGACTCGGTTTATTCGTCTTTACCTGCTTGAAAAATACGCCCCGTCGCTTCAGAAGGACAAAAAGAACCTTTCGTTTCTGCTGTCGTACTCGGAAAAGTCGCTGATATCCGAGACCGACCGCCCTTCACGCCAGAAGTTTTACAGTCACATCGGCTCCCTCTTCGCCGCCGCGGATCCCGAGGGCAAAAACGACCTGTGCCTGCAGCTGTTACGGTTTACGAGCGAGATGCACAACCGCCACGGGAAGGAGGACGCGGCCGCGCTCCGGGAGCTTTCACTCAAGCTGTCGCCGTGGTTCTGCCACGCCGTTACCCAGGTGCGTAGGGACTACCGGTTGAAGTCGGCGGTCGGCGTTCTGCAGAAATACAATATTCAGTGCGGTCCCTGAAGACAGAACTACGGCGTATACACCACCACCCGGTTCTTGCCTTCCTTCTTCGCCATGTAGAGCGCGTAGTCGGTGCGCTTAATCATCTCGTCGAAGACGGCCTCGACGTTGTCAGCGCGCTTTGTACTTTTATCGAAGGTGTAGGCGCACACGCCGAGACTTGCGGCAAGCTCCACCCGATGTTCGCCGAACACCAGCGGCTTAGCCCTGAGGGATGTCCTGATGCGCTCGGCGACCCGTATGGCTCCCTCGCGGTCGGTGCGCGGAAGAAAGACGAGGAACTCCTCGCCGCTGTAACGGCCAAGCAGGTCGTACTCCCTGCACGAGTCCTGGAGCCTCTTCGCGAACTCGGAGAGCGCCACATCGCCGGCCAGGTGCCCGTGTGTGTCGTTAATCGCCTTGAAGTTGTCGGCGTCGACCAGTATGGTCGCCATGCTCGCGCCCTCCCGCGAGGCCCGGTTGATCTCTTTCAGGATGCCGTCGAAGAGAGATCGGCGGTTGAGGATGCCGGTAAGCGGGTCCTCCTTGGCGAGCTTCATGAGGCGCTTCTGGTTGTTGATGAGCTTGTTCTCGAGCTGGATGATGCGCATCCCCACCCGGGCCCGGGCCGAGAGCTCGCGCTCGTCGAAGGGCTTGGCAATGTAATCGTCGGCCCCCGCGTCGAGCGCCTGCACCAGGTCCTCCTTCTTGTTGCGCGAGGTGAGCACGATCATGTAGATATACCGCGACAGCTTTAGCTTGCGCACCTTGCGGCACAGCGTCAGGCCGTCCATCTCCGGCAGTATCCAGTCGACCACGGCAAACTGTATGCGGTCGTTCTTGATGAAGTCGATGGCCGTGGCGCCGTCGCCGCAGGCGAGCACCTCGAAGCCCATCCCCGTGAACACCTTTTTGACCACCTTCTGTACAAACGGATCGTCTTCAACAATCAGCATTTTCATGGCTTACCATCGTCTCACCCATCGATTTGTCGCGTAACCGCATGTACGCGCCGCCGGTATTCAGAACGCGCGGTACAAGGCTATTGAACACGGCCGCGCCGCCAAAGGCAAATACTATTTGCGTCGTGAATGGAATTCATCGCCATGAATGGCGTCGCGATAGCGCCGGATGCACGCCAAATAATGCTTGCCAGAGCCCGTCCGGCGGCCATCATTACGCCCATGCGTTTCGGCATTCTACAACGATCGGCCGCGACCCTGGCGGTATCGGCCGCCTTCTTCCTCGGTCCGCGCCCGGCGTACCCGGTGGCCTACGAGGCCTCCACGCTCCACAACGCCGTCTCGCGAAGCGAGACGGTCCGGGGCCTTTTCGCAGAACGCTGGAAGGTCATCCTGGACCGCCACCCGTACGTCGACATCTACGGCCGCCTCAACTGGATACCGGCCTTCAAGGTCAACACCGTCACAGTGACCGGCGAGGAGCGCACCGTGCCCATGACGCTGGTGCGCACCTACGGCAGCCTGAGCGTCATTTTGCCGGTCGGACCGCGCAAACCGGCCGAACCGGCGGCGACCGAGGACGGGCTCCCACCCGCTGAAGGCACCGCCCGCGTACCCGGGGGCCCGGCCGCCCCGCTGCACAAAGAGGGCCTCGCGCTCGGCTTCACCGCAACCGGCTTTCACTACGGACTGACGCGTCAGACCACCGTCAACCGAGGAAACGCCGGCTCCGAGACCGTTACCGACTACAAGTACACCCAGTTTTTCGACGACATCCTGGCGCTCTCCCTGCTCTACCGGCCGTACTTCCACGTGCACGGCGGCGTGATCGTCAACAACCAGATCGAACCGAATGATGACGGCACCATGGACTATACCGACAAGTCGGAGCTCAGCACGCGCTGGTTCGTTTCCTCCGAGCTCTTCGATTTTCTCTCGATGACCGCTACGGCGCTCGGCGACGAGGTGGAGTCCTTCTCGATGGAGCTGGCCATTACGGAGCTTGCCGGGCTGTTTACGGGGCCCGTCAACCCTTCGATACCCCGCTTCACGCTGATCTTCAAAAGAACGGCCCTCTACAACGACGAGCCCTTCGACCCGGTATGGGTGCGCAGTGCCGTTGCGCGCGACGGAACGAGCAAGGACGCGACCCTCTCCGACAATTTGAAGGAGCGCGCCGCGCTCTACACACTGGGCTTTTTCATTGAAGAAAACTATAAAAACCATATATTTTTTGACGTATACTCGGAGGTTCAGAAACCCACCGAGCGCCTGATGGCGAAATCGGACAGTGAGCGTATCGAGGTGTCCCCACTGCGCGAGGTCCGTGCCTCGCTGGGGTACAATTTCTTCGCCGGTGCGGGCGCGCCGCTGTCGACATTCAGGCTTCTGCTCTCCGGCGGCGCGAGCCGCTACTGGGACGTCGCCGCCCCGCTGCACCGCGAGCGCGGCGAACGGTATCTGCTGTACGGCGGTTTCGCCTCGCTTAAGCTCGAGGCTCCGTGGATCGGCGTGGAACTGCGCGCCTCGTACAATCACTCGGTGGAACTGCGGCGGCTCGTGGAGTGCGCGGAAAAGGCCGTTCTTGAGGGAAGCTTTTTCGCGAGCATTTAGCTATGTTTACCATGGAATGCACATGAACGGCAAAGGATTATACGGGATGCTGCGGCGTTTCGCGCCGGGGGCGGTGGTGCTGCTCCTGGCGGGGTGTTCGTACGTAATGGACTCCATAGAGAGCGCCATCACCGCACGCGCGTCGTTTTCCATCGAGGCCGAGTATTCCGGCGGGATGGTGACCATCCGCTGGGACGAGGGATCCGGTCTGAGCTCGTTCGCCGGATACGAGATCTACGTCACCCTCGATGAATACGACGACTACGACCTGCTTGCCAGCCGCTTCGAGAACGAGAGCGGAGCGACCGTGGTAGCGGGCGATTACAAGAATCTTGACAGTTCGTTTACCGGAAGCTATTCCTATGCCCCGCCTCCCGGCATCTATTTTTATCGTGTGGGAATCATCGAATGGGACGAGGATGATGAAGAGATGCAGGATCGATACGGCCCATTCTATTTCGATGACCCGATCGCCTACAACGCGGAAACATCCATCAACAAAATCAGCGGCTACCGCATGGTAAGCGTGCACTGAGTCCGGGCGGACTCACTGCCTCGAAAATCCGAGCATCCACGGCCTTAGCGCTCAACCATCACCGAGTCTATAAACGCGTCGGTCGCGTCTAGCGTCGCGAATTCGGCCTCCGCCTCCGGCTTCACTCCCGTGGTGAAGACGTCATCGTAGGCCCCGTCTACCTGGGCGCTTACGAAGTTATACATCACGCCATTCCCCGTGTCTACTCGATCCGGCAATACGACGAAGAACACGAGCGCCGCGGCAAGTGCCGCACCCGAGAACGCCCCGGTAAGCGCGCAGAGGCGCACGGTCTTTCTCCTGCGCGCGAGCACTTTTCCGGCCATCTCGAAGTTCCATCCGTCGTCGTTCAGCCTGCGCCGTATCTCCGCGCTCATAACCGCTTCGGCATTGATTTCCTTCATGATGTTTCACCTCCTCTCATGGTCCGCGCGAGCATCTCACGCCCCCGCGACAGCCTGGACTTCACCGTTCCGGGCCGGATCGAGAGCCGCTCGGCTATTTCGGATTCGCTGTGCCCGGAAGCGGCCAGATCGAGCACGGCGCGGAACTTCTCCGGCAGGCCCCGTATCGACTCCTTCATCCTGCCGATCTCGTCATCATCCAGAATGCCCCGCGTAAAATCATCCGCCTCGCGATGGCCGGCCGCGGCGCGGATGCGTTCGCCCTTTTCCTCCTCGCGCGCAAGGCGCTCGCTCATGCGCAGGGACTCGTTTCGGGCGATTGTGTAGATCCAGGTGGAGAGTTTGGCTTCATGCCTGAACGCGTTTTTTACAAGGGCGCGATAGGCGCGAAGGTATGTCTCCTGCACCACATCATCGATCGACTCGTAGAAGCGGGCGGCAAGGTGCTTCTCCACGGCCGACAGCACCACCCCCTTCGTCTCGCGCACAATCTCCCCGAACTCCCGTTCCGTCATGATCAGGTTCTCCGCTTCGCCCCATCGCTTTTAATTCATTATACCATGCGTTCATGACAATTGCAAGCCGCCGCGACGGGACCGTCCCGGCGCGGCGGAAACGGCAATGCTTTCTACTTCATCCTGCCATCATAGGGACAGTCCGCCCTGGTGCCCATGCCCCGCTTTTCGGAGCGCAGTTTGGTCTTCTGCTCCTTCGTCAGCACTTTCTCGATGTCCAGCCGGTGCTGTATGCGGAGCACTCTGGTCTCGACCTGCAGATCGGCGAGCTCCTTCAACACCTTCCGCGCCGCGTTGATGTCGACACTGTCCTCAAGCAGAATCTTTTTAAGCTGGATGTGCCTGGGCGACATCTTTTCCCGATAGTCGAGAAAGCGCTTCTTGTAATCAAGGTTGATCGCGGCGATCTTGTTCACCTGGTCGTCGCTGAGCCCCAGCGTGGCCTTCATGCGCGCGGGGTCACCATAGAAGGGCCCGCAGCCATCGACCATGCAGCCGTCCCCCTTCATGCCCTTTTGATGCATACCGCCATGGCCGCCGCGGTCACCTTTTTGCGCGTACAGGGCCTGGCCGCCCGCGAGTAGTAGCGCGAGCGCCATGGCCGTTACGAGTTTTCCTTTTGTCATTGTGAACGTCCTCCTTGCCTGATATGCCTCTTAGACCCGCGTTTTCACGCGATGGTTCCCATCTCATCATTTTTCCTTGACTTTTGTGCCGCCGTCGGTACACCGGGGTATCCTGAACGGCGTATTCAACGCCTGCCGGGAAACCCTCGCATAGAATGGTTGCCCTATGGAACAGAAACTTGAAGCAATCCGCGCCGCCGCAACACAGGCGATATCCGCAGCCCCGTCAATCGACGAACTCGAATCGATACGCGTGAAGGTGCTCGGCCGCAAGGGCGAGCTGACCGCCATCCTGCGCACGCTCGGCGATCTCTCTCCCGAGGAACGCTCGCGCGTGGGCCAGAGATCCAACCAGATAAAGGCCGAGCTCGAGGCCGTGCTCGAGAGCCGGAAGGCCGACCTCCTCGACTCGCGAATCAACGAGACCTTAAAGGAGGAATGGCTCGATGTAAG
Source organism: Spirochaetota bacterium (assembly GCA_041306625.1). Taxonomy (GTDB): domain Bacteria; phylum Spirochaetota; class UBA4802; order UBA4802; family UBA5368; genus MVZN01. Next base: position 5,481 of record JBFZEY010000523.1, read on the forward strand.
CCTGGCTTCTGCCGGCGCGTCGCGCGCGTTCGAGCCCGGACGGCTGCATCCGCTCTCGCAGATCCAGTACGAGATCGAGGACATCTTCACCTCCATGGGCTTTACGGTGCTCGACGGCCCCGAGGTCGAGACCGATTATTATAATTTCGAGGCGCTCAACATCCCGGCGCACCATCCCGCGCGCGACATGCAGGACACCTTCTGGACCGAGGACGGTAACCTGCTTCGCACGCACACCTCGGCGATCCAGGTGCGCGGCATGGAGCGTTTAAAGCCCCCGTTTCGCGTGATCGGCCCCGGGCGCGTCTTCCGCTACGAGGCCACGGACGCTTCGCACGAAAACACCTTTTACCAGGTCGAGGGCATGATGGTCGACCGCGGCATCTCGGTGGCCGACCTGATCTATTTCATGAAGGTGCTTTTAAAGGAAATATTCGGGCGCGAGGTCACCATACGCCTTCGGCCCGGATACTTCCCGTTCGTCGAGCCCGGTTTCGAGCTCGACATCCACTGCCTCATCTGCGACGGCAAGGG
>JBFZEY010000524.1:0-2516 GCA_041306625.1 Spirochaetota bacterium
CGCCACACGTGCCAGGTCCCGCCGCGGTCAACCGATATCCACGCAGATCAGGCAGACGTCGTCCTCGAACTCGTCGGGCGAATCCCCGTCCACCCAGCGCGCCGCCTCGTGGCAGATTTCATGAACGCATCTCTCCGGAGAGAGCTCCGTTGTACGATATATAAGGTCGAACAGCCTCCTTTCCCCGAACAGCTCCCCATGACGGTCCCTGCATTCGGTGATACCGTCGGTATACAGCAGTAGACGGTCGCCAGGCGCGATCGCCGTTTCCGCTTCCCCGTACACCTGGCCGGGGGTTATGCCCATCGCCCTTCCGGGAGTATAGATGAACTCGAGAGCGCCGGTTTTCCTCTTCAAAAACGGGACGGGGAAATGCCCCGCGTTCGACGAATATACCCTCATCGCTTCGAGGTCCACGAGCAGGTAGGCTGCGGTTACGAAATGCCGCGGCATATAAGGATAGAGCGTCTGGTTCATGCCCGCGATGAGCTCGCCCGGACGCGCGGCGAACTGCCGGTGCAGGGAGAAGGCCATTTTAAACATCGCGCCGACTACCGAGGCGGCCATGCCGTGTCCCGAAACGTCGGCTATCATCACGCCGAACCGCCTTTCGTCGATATGATGGAAATCGTATAAATCACCGCCCACGCTGTTGGCCGGAAGGTACCGCAGGGCAATCTCGACACCGGGAATCCTGGGAACGAACGATGGGATGATCGACGATTGTATCTGCCTGGCCATCTCGAGCTCCCTCTGCAGCACGGAAAGTTCTTTCTGGCGGGCGACCGACCTCTTCAGCCCAACGAAGCCGCCCACCCTCGAAAGAAGCTCCTCCCTGTCGAACGGCTTGGCGATGTAGTCGTTGGCGCCGGCCGCAAACGCGGCGGCCACGTCGCCGGGGTTCCTGCGGGCCGTGAGCACTATGACGGGAAGCTCGTGCGGCGAATATCGCGCCCGTATGCGTTCGAGCACGTCGAACCCGTTGAGGCCCGGCATCATGATGTCGAGCAGCACCAGGTCGGGAAGGCCCCCGGTCCCCCCGGCATCGATTACACGCAGCGCATCGGCCCCTCCGCGGGCACACCACAGTGTATAGCCCGCAAGGCCGAGATAGTTCACCATTACCTGCAAATTCACCGTCTCATCGTCCACGACAAGAATTACACCCTCGCGGCCCCCGGCGGACCCATCGCGCGGAACGGGCACCAGGTCCGCCGCGCCCCCGGCGTCAGGCGGCTGCAGCGACAATGAAGCGCTTGACTGCTGCGGCGGTTCATCCACCGCCGCGACGGGAAGCTCGAGGCTGAACGTTGCCCCCTTCCCTTTCTCCGACCTGAGGACTATGAAGCCCCCGTGCAGCTCCACGAGATTGCGCGCTATGGCGAGGCCAAGGCCCGTGCCGCCGTGCCTTCTCGAAGCGGAACCGTCGGCCTGGGCGAAATAATCGAAGATGACCTCCCTGTCCGCCTCGTCGATGCCGATACCGGTGTCCTTCACCTCGACCGAAAGCGTTCTGCCGTCGCCGGCGAAGAGCGCCGATATTTCGACGCCGCCCTGGTCGGTGAACTTGACCGCGTTGTCCACAAGGTTGAAAAGTATCTGCTGAAGGCGGTCCTCGTCGGCACGCGCGAGGAAACGGCCGGGCTCTATCGCGGAACGCAATTCGATCCCCTTTCTCCGCGCGAGCGGTTCAAACAACGCGATTACCACCCGCGTGATCGCGCCGACATCGACGCTTCTCAGATCCAGCTTTATCTCGCCGTTACGTATCCGCGCGATGTCCAGGATGTCGTTCACCAGCCTGAGCAGGCGGCGCCCGCTCACCGCTATCATGGAGAGATTGTGAAGCGCCGTTTCGTTCAGCGCCCCCGCGGCTCCCTCCCGGAGCGATTCGGCGATGCCCACTATGCCGTTGAGCGGAGTCTTGAGCTCGTGCGACGTGTTGGCAAGGAACTCGTCCTTCAGCGCGTCAAGGCGCGACAGCTCGGCGTTGACCGCCTCGATTTCGGCCATTTTCATGTCCAGGGCCTTCGCCATCCTGTTGAACGATGAGGCGAGCCGTCCCATCTCATCGTTTGCCAGCGGAACGACCTCGTGGCTGAGATCTCCCGATTCTATACGCTCGACACGGGCGATAAGACGTTCGATGGGTTGCGCCAGCCGCACTCCGAAGACAAGGCCGATTATGCCGACGCCGGTCAACACCATGACGAGTATGCCCAACACGGCAATGCGCAACTCCCGCACGGGTTCGAGGAGTTCCCTTCTCGAATACACCATCCTGCCCATGATAAACGGAACCCCCTCGGAGAGCTCGGCGGTCGAAACCATTTCGATATGCCCCGGAATATGCTCCGTGGTCCCGGGGTTTTGACGCTCGTTGAGCGTCGCGAGCAGAAGCTTCATTTTCTCTTCCGCAAGTCTGCCGTTATCCGCCGATTGCTTGAAAACCGAGCCCGCGCTCCCGATTGAAGCGAGTATCCTTCCGCGAAACCGCGCGCTCGATGAAAGAAGGA
>JBFZEY010000525.1:0-4561 GCA_041306625.1 Spirochaetota bacterium
GAACAACGCCGGCGGGGTACTCGGCGGCATCACAACGGGCGAGGACATCGTCGCGCGCGTCGCGGTGAAACCCACACCGTCGATATTCCGCGGGCGGGAAACCGTCGATACCGGGGGGCACAACCGTTCGATTGCCGTCGAAGGCCGGCACGACCCCTGCATTGTACCCCGGATCGTACCGGTGGTGGAGGCGATGGCGGCGATCGTGCTCCTCGATGCGCTTGAAATACAGCGGAAGATTAAAGGAGATTCATGAATATACTGCGCGGAATCCCCGGGGAGAAGGGCTATTTCAAGAACCCGGTCGTTACGCTGGGGAGTTTCGACGGCGCGCACCTGGGGCATCGAAGGATTTTTTCGACCATGCTGAATATCGCCCGGCAGAAGGGCGGTGACGCGATCGTGATTTCATTTACCGCACACCCGCGCAAGGTGCTGACACCGCTGACTCCTCCGAAGATTCTAACGACGACCGACGAAAAACTGCGCGCCATCGGCGACAGCGGTATTGAAAATGTCGTGCTTCTGGATTTCACGCACGATATGGCCATAATGAACGCCGCGGAATTTTTTCACGAGATAGTATTAAAGAAGATAGGCGTGATCGATATCGTGGTCGGATACGACCATGCCTTCGGTAAAAACCGCGAGGGCACGATCGATTTTTTGCGCGAATTGTCGAAATCGCGCGGGTTCGGCGTTACCCGGGTCGAGCCGAAGAACTTTTATTCAAGGCCCGTTTCGTCCACCTGGATACGCACCGAGATCGAGGACGGTAACGTCAGGCTCGCCTCCGCGCTCCTGGAAAGGGATTACGGCCTGAGAGGCACCGTCGCTGCGGGCGCCGGAAGGGGGGCTAAAATCGGCTTTCCCACCGCCAATATCGTACCGGAAGACCGCGACAAGGTGATTCCGGGCGACGGCGTATATGCCGTGCGTGTTCGAATGTCCGACGCACCGTCGCTAAAGGGCATGCTGAACATCGGCACCAATCCCACCTTCGACGGCGTTCACAGGACCATCGAGGTCAATATTTTCGACCTCGACGCCGACCTCTACGGGAAAAGCATGGAGGTGGATTTCGTCGAACGCCTGCGCGAGGAGGTTCGCTATGCCTCGGTCAAGGAGCTTGTAGCCCAGCTAGAGAGGGATCGCATAACGGCACTGGAGGCACTTGATGGATAACCACACTGACATCTCCCCCTCATACGCGCGGCTCGCGCGCCTGAACGGCCTCTGTCATGAAATATTTGAACTTCCTTCCGGGCCATTCTTCGTTTTCGCCGATGACGTGGCGCTTCGGCTCGCCGCCTTCGAGGGAGGGATAGATGAGAAGGCGCTGGCCAGGGACATCCCCCGCAGGCGCAATGCGCCGATACGCACCGCGCTCAAATTCCTGGACGCGTACGTCCACGGACTGAAAGCGCCCATGCCGCCGCTGGACCTTTCAGTTTACACCGATGGCGAGAGGGCGATATATCGCGCACTGCTAAAGGTGCCCTTCGGGCGGACGATAAGCTATGGAGATCTCGCGCGCCGGGCCGGATTCGAGGGAGGTGGCCGTTTCGCGGGCAATTGCATGGCGAAAAACGATTTTCCGGTGTTCATCCCCTGTCACAGGGTCATCAAATCTGACGGCGGCATAGGGCGTTTTTCCGGCGGGACGGGCATCAAGGAGCTGCTTCTCGGGCACGAGGGCTCGCTTCCCGTCCGTATGCAAGGCGGCATTTCAACGGCGCACCGTTTTGCACGGGGCCGGGCCGACGGTTAGTCAAGATCGGGAGGCTTTATGGCCGGATATCATCATCACAATGAAACGAGGGATCTTCCGGATTTCCCCACTGAAATTACTTTCAAGGCCGTTTACCGGTTTTCCCCCCACCTGATGGAGACGCTGAAAAATGCCCTTCACGAGCAGGGGCTCTCTGCGGTCGTAGAAAGTCGTCCGAGCTCGGGTGGTAAATTTATTTCATACACCGTTACCGCGGTGTTCGAGTCCGAGGAGAGGCTGAAGGCCGTGTGCGGCCTTGTCGCTGAAATCGAAGGCTTCATGACGATGTTCTGAGCGGCGTCGGGAAGAGGCACGTCCTCAGGACGAGGCGGCCATTCCCGCAAGGGCGCCGGTACTCCAGGCGAACTGAAGGTTATACCCGCCGCTGTCGCCGTCAATATCGAGCAGTTCCCCGGCGATGTAGAGGTTGTGAATTCTTCCAGACTCCAGCGTGGAGGGATTCACTTCTCCTACATCGACCCCCCCGGCGGCCACCACCGCCTCGTTAAACGGACGCACCGCACCCGGGCGCAGACGTAAATCCTTGAAAGCCGCGGCGACCGCTTTTTTGGAATCGGCAGAAAGCCTCTTTACGGGCACGGCGGGATCGACACCGGCGATTCGCAGGAGCGTGTCGCACAGGCGGTCTCTGATAAGCCCGCGCAGACTCAAGCCCGCCGGGCGCTCACCGGCGCTCCACAGCTCCGAAAGCAGTACTTCGAGATCGGCGGCATCGGTGTCGGGGAAGAAGTCAATGGCGATCTCCAGGGTGTCGCCGGCGCAGAGCGATTCATTGACCGTGCGCGACACCTCGAGTGCAGCCGGGCCGGAGATGCCGTATTTGGTAAAGAGCAGCTCTCCGCTCGAGCGCTCGGCGAGCCTGCCGGAGCGCATCACCGAGACCGAGCAGTCCCGCTTGATTCCCTCCAGACGGTGAAGGGCTTTAAGCGTTATGTTGATGGGAAGAATGGCCGGGAAGGGGTCGTGCACCGTGTGGCCAAGGGCGGCAGCTAGCTCGTAGCCGGAGCGCGATGCGCCGAGCTGGGGATAGGCGCAACCGCCAGCGGCAAGAACCACCGCGTCGAAGTCCGATTCTTCCTGCCCCGCCGTGATCAGGCGGAGGCGCCCGTCGCGTTCTTCCAGGCGCTCGATTTTTCGATGGAGACGGATATCCACGGCCAGCCTTTCAAGCTCGTATTCGAATATCTGCGTTACGGTGGATGCCTGCAGTGATGCCGGATAAAGCCTGCCCCCCTCAAGTTCCACAAAGGGAATGCCGATTCGCCGGAAAAACCCGATGGTGTCGTCGAGGCCGAAGCGTCCGAAAACATTTCGTACGAACTGGGGATTGCGTCCGTGGTAGAAGGATGCGTCGATGTTTCGGTTCGTTATATTGCAGCGTCCGTTGCCGGTCGCGCGGACCTTCCGGCCGAGCATTTTCTGCTTTTCAAAAAGCGTAACCCGAGCACCACCGGATGCCGCATGCCATGCCGCCATCAGGCCGGAAGCCCCCCCGCCGATTATGGCTACGGATTTTCTCTCTTCGTTTTTCATTCGATGTTCATTCATCCCGGACCGTGTGGTCTCCGTGGCGGTTCGCCGCGTTCGACCGGAAGGTGCAACCGGCGGTCAGCAAATTGTCATTGACAGATACCCGACAGGGCGCCTAGCTTCACTTTTCCCAGTTTTTTCCCCGGCAGGTGGCATCATGGCATTCATCGGGAACATCATCAATTCCTTTTTTGGCCGGGTCTTTATCGCCCTTGACATCCCGAACAAGCTGCTTCCGGTCAGGTTCGGTCGGGTCGACAGGGACATCCTTTCTAAAGTGCCGTTTAAGGGATGCGCATGAAGCTCGCGCTGATCATGAACGATCTGCGTGAGAGGATAGTGCGGCTTCACGCCGAAATCAAACTCGGGAGGGCTTAGCTCGGGTTGCGCCCCGCCCGATTACGAACCGATGTATAAAGGTATCCTTCTTCTCCTCCTTGCCGAGTTCACCTTCGCGCTTTCAACGGTATTCGGGAAACTCGTCACCAATAATTCCGCCATAAGCGGCATCGAGATCACGTTCGTGAGATTCGCGATCGGCACGCTGGTCGTCGGTTCATACATGCTTTATACGCGCAAGTCGTTCAGGCCGAACAACCTGCGGCACGTCGTGTTGCGCGCCGTGTTCAACGTAGCGGCGGTGATGCTTTTTTTTGCAGGCCTCGAGCGTACCACCGTCACCAACGCCAATATGCTCAATATGACCTATCCGGCCTTCGTGTTCCTGGTCGCCCCTTTCATCAACGGCGAGAAAACCAGGCTTAGGAATATTTTTTATCTCCTCGTTACGCTGGCGGGCGTCTACCTGATTGTGGCGCCGGACTTCGAGAGTATCAATCCCGGAGACCTGCTCGCGCTGATGTCGGGGCTGGTGGCGGGTTTCGGCATCCCTTTCCTCAGGGAGGCGCGCAAGTACGATTCGAGCGAGGTCATCGTCTTCTACCTCATGGTTTTCGGCTGTCTTCTGAGCGGTGTGTTTTTACTGTGGGACTGTGTGCTGCCCCGGGGGATTGTCATCCTGTACCTGTTGCTCTCGGGTGCGGCGGCCGCTGCGGGGCAGGTGTTCATCACCATCGGTTACCGGTATATCGAGGCCGCGTCGGGTTCGCTGGTGTCCGCAAGCCGCATCATCTTCGCCGGGGCGCTTGGTGTGCTGATTTTTGCCGACCCGTTCACCGTCTCCATCATGACCGGCGCGCTGTTGATCCTGCTGTCGCTGCTGGGAGTCGGCGGTCTGTG
>JBFZEY010000526.1:0-5885 GCA_041306625.1 Spirochaetota bacterium
TACAAGGGGCACCTGCAGGGCTTTGCGAGCGCCGTCTTCAGGGCGGCGGAAAATGGCATCTGGTTCGTCAGCGCCGGGAACACCGGCTATACGGCGCTTGTTGATCCGCTGGGCCGGGTGACCTCATCAATCCCCATTTTAAAAAAGGACTACCTGGTGGGGGAGGTTGACTTCTCCATGAATCGATATACCTTTTATTCTGCGGCGGGGGACCTGGTGCTCTACGCATCACTGCTCCTGCTCGCCGGCCTTGGTGCGGTTCTGATTAAACAACGGATACACGGGCGGTAAAGGAAGCCGGTCGATGAAGATTATCTATCTTACCGACATCCACGGCGCTTTCGAGCAGGTGAAGGACCTGCTTTTCGAGACCGTGGCGGATCTGTACATCGTATCAGGGGATCTCATCGATATACCGTTCTACAGCATGGACACCGCCATCAGGTACCACGATATACAGTCCTATTTTCACGCACTGCGCAGACGCATGGAGCACGACGACGTGATCATCGAGGATTTTGTGGACCAGCTTCTGGAGATGCCCGACGTTCCCGAGGATATACAGAAAAAAGGGACCAAGTACCAGCAGTACAGCATCCGGGCGCGCCGTGTGATGCAGCAGAAATACAAGGTCCTCGAGAATATCGTTTCGCTCAAGCAGAGTGCGGAGGTGCTCTGCCTTCCCGGTAATTACGACATGGACCTGAAATACACCCCTCTGCACGAGCGTGACCTTCACCTGCATCATTACTCCCCGGATGGTCTTACGATTGCCGGTTACGGCGGCGCTGATATCTGGACGGCGGGCATACCGGAGCGCTACATCGTTCGTTACCAGGCCGGTATCGGAACCGACGACAGTGAAAACGAGATGCATCATTTTTTCAGCGAGGTGCGGCCGGACATCATCGTTACGCACCAGCCGGCCCATGGCATCCATGACAGGATAAGCTTCGTGGGTCCATCGGGATCGCCCGCGCTTCGCACCTATTGCGACAATAACCCGGTCCTGCTGTGCCTGACGGGCCATATCCACAACGACTGGGGAATGGAGATCAGCGAAGGGACCATCCATCTGAACCCGTCGCCGTTCGGGGAGGTGACGGGGATTACCGGGGACGTTTTCGAGGGCGGTTTTTTCTACCAGATCGAGATAGAAAAGAAAACGGTAACCAGGATCGGCTTCAGGAAAATGGCCGACGGGCGAATCTACGATATCATCGATCACACGCTCCACAGTGACGGGTGGCGGAACAAGGTGATTGACCATGCGCGGCATGAGGCCCTGCTGAGGCGGGAGAACTACGACAGCAAGATACAGAAGTATTCACATATACCCGAGATACGCCTTTTTAATGAGATAAAGCAGTTTTTCCGTATGTTTCAGACGCCCGAAACCGACGAACGCGTCGACAGGCTGGAGCAGGTCGCGAGGCTGATAGAGGGCAAGCTTAACGAGAACATCGCCATGGATATAGTCGGCTCGGTGAACGTGGGGATGTCCCAGCCAAGCTCCGACATCGATTTTGTTCTGTACCTCAGGTGCGACCTGGAGTGCGACAGCGACCTGCATTCGTGCGATAATTACAAGAGTGCGCGCGGGCTGCTTGGCGAGGCGCTCGGCGGTGAATACAGCTTCGAGATCGTCGATTGTATCGATCTTAATTCGGTGGAACGCAGTATTCTGGAAAGGGACTATGAGTGCGAGACCCTCCAGCGATTCGTCGCCTACCGTTCGATATGCCGGCCCGTCAATTACCGGGTAATCGCTCCCGTCGAGGACATGCTCAACCAGGACCTCGAGTTCCGAAGCGAGTTAGAGGGAAGCATCCGATCATACTTTAAAATCTTTGTCACCACATCGCAGCATATACGATCGTTCGACAAATACGAACTGCGCCTGCGCCACATAGGCATCAAGATGCCCGATTACATACGAAATAAAATCAAGCAATACCTGCAGCGTTTCCGGAAGGAAGATAAATAAAGTCGCGAACACCGTATCGCAACCGGGGAGGAAGCCATGTCGAATTTCGCAATCATATCCAATCTGCGCTCGAGGGAAATCGCTCCCGGCGTTGTCATGCGCTCGGCACATCTTGAGAAGGTGATGGTTACGTTCGTCGATCTGGGCGAGGGCGCGGTTGTCCCCGAGCACAGTCACCACCACGAGCAGATCACTGTGGTAATATCGGGAAAACTGCGTTTCAGGCTCGGTGAAGAAGAGGCCCTTATGGGGCCCGGAGAGGCCGTGACGATTCCATCGGGAGTCCGGCATGCCGCGGTTGCCGAAGGCGGTCCCTGCGTCGCGTATGATTGCTGGAGCCCGGTCCGCGAGGATTACGTACTGGATTGACAACGGCATGGGAAAACATCAGCATCAAAGGAGGTCATAGTGGAAGATAAAAACCAGTGTGAAATGCCGGATTCGAATCCTCCCGAACCGGAAATTCGTGAGATTATAAGCTCCATGCGGACTATCGCGATAGTTGGTCTTTCAGACAAATCAGACCGCGACAGCAACAGGGTCGGGGCTTACCTGAAGGAACACGGCTATAAAATTATACCGGTGAACCCGGCAAAAAGGGAGATACTTGGCGAAAGGTCATATCCGGACCTTGCATCCGTTCCGGAAAAAATAGACGTCGTTGATATTTTCCGTTCGGTCGATGCAATTCCGAGGATCGTCGACGAGGCCATCGCGGTGGGGGCGGGTTCGGTCTGGATGCAACTGGGACTGGCGCACCGTGAGGCGGCGGAGAAGGCACGTTCCGTCGGACTGAAAGTGGTTCAGTCCAAATGCCTGAAAATAGAGCATTCAAGGATGAAGGGAAAACCCGAATTCAATATAAAGGGCTGATTCGTCGCGCTGGGCTAATCGCCGGCCGGCAGATACAGCACCGCCGTCGTACCGGCGCTTACCGTCGAGTCGATGCGGATGTGACCGTGGTGACGCTTGACGATCGAATAAGAGAGGGAGAGTCCAAGACCCATACCCTTCTCGGCGTATGTGGTCTTGGTGGTAAAGTATGGATCGAATACGCGTGTTAGGTTTTCCGGCGGAATCCCGATCCCACTGTCCCTGATCGATATTAGTATATACCTGCCCGGTCTGACGGGTGTTTCGTTCCCGGCATCAATGGTAAAATTTTCCGCGACTACCCGCACCTCGCCACCGTCGGGCATCGCCTCGACGGCGTTTGTCAGTAAATAGCCAATCACTCTCTGGATCTGTCCCGCGTCGATTTTAGCGGGCCAGAGGCCTTCGCTGATATCGATCGCTATCGCAACATTGTCGGGATGAAATAATTTTTCCGCGGTGTAGCGGAGAATGTCTTCCAGCGGGACGGTGTCGATCACCGGCTTTGAGAGACGTCCGAAGTGCAGAAGCTGGAAAGAAAGGTCCTTGGCGAGGGTGGCGGCCTTCTCGATTTCGAGAAGATTCTCGTACAGCTCATCCTCCGGATTGGCGATCATCTTTCCCAGGGCGACGTTTCCCGAAATGGCGGTCAGCAGATTGTTGAAATCGTGGGCGATCCCACCGGCCAGTATTCCAATGGCCTCGAATTTCTGTGTGCGCACCAGCTCTTCCTCCAGCTGTTTGCGCCGCGTGATGTCTCGAATCATCGCTATGCCGATTTCACGCCGATTGAGTGTGAATATCCCGCCCGATACCTCAACGGGGAAGACGACACCGTTGTTTCTTCTGTGGTATTGCGATTGTACGTTCTTATCGGATCCGGTCACATGGCGGATGCCTTCTACGTGGAAATCATCCGGCGACTCCGAAAGATCGGTAATTCTCATTATGCGAAGCCTGTCGATCGTGTACCCGTACATCCCAACGGCCGAGGAATTGGCGTCGATGATCTCCAGCGTGTTGATGTAGAAAATTACGATGGCGTCGGATACCGAGGAGAAAAGGAGCCGGTATTTCTCCTCGCTTTCCCTGAGTGACTGTTCAACGGCCTTGCGTTCGGTGATATCGTTCAGTACCGTCAGAATGTGCTTTTCGCCGCCGATATCGATGAGCGCTGCGGACATGGAGGCGAGCCTCTTCTCACCATGATGAGTCGTTATGGTTACGTCGCGGTCGCGGAAGAAGCCTTTTCTTGACAGCGAAGAGACGAACTTTTCCCTTTCCGAAGAATGGGGCCAGATGCCGGCATCAAGGGCGCTGGTATTGATTATTTCTTCACGGCTGAAACCGTACAGCAAGAGGAAGCTCTCATTGACATCCAGGAATTTTCCGTCCGTCATGCGCGTGATGCTGATGGCGCTGGGGCTGAAGCCGAACGCCTTCGACAGCTTTTCCTCAGACGCCCTGAGCGCCTCCTCCCTTTCGCGAAGACGCCTTTCAAGGTTGTGCCGGTAAAGGACCGTTTCTACGGTTGAAACGATCTCGTTGCGATTTACCGGTTTGAGAATATAGCCATGGGGACCGGTCTTCTTTGCGCGGTCCAGCGTCTTCTCGTCGGAGTGGGCGGTGAGGAATACCACCGGCACGTCGATAATCTCGCGAATCCGCAATGACGCCGCGATGCCATCAATCTTTCCGCCGAGGATGATATCCATGAGAACGAGGTCGGGCGCAAGCTCCGGAATCCTCTCGATCGCCTCTTCGCCGGAATGGATCATAGCAACGGCTTCGTAGCCTTCTTTAAGAAGAATGTTACGGATATCGGCGGCTATGATAATCTCGTCTTCTACGACCGCTATGCGGGCCGGCCGGCGCGACATTTCATCCATGGAGTTACCGAACCTTCTGTAAACCTGTTCATAGGCGAGAGTACCATGCAAAACAGGCGGAGTCAAGAAAGGGAAATAAAAAAAACCTCAGGAGCGAAATTTTCCTTGCCAGAATTATAACATAACAGCGTTATGCAAATGGTGAAAACCCGGAGGGTTTCCCGAAAAACGCCCGCCGGAATGCGGGCGTTAATCACCTTAACCGGAGGAGGACGCAATGAAGACGGCAATAACCGAAATGTTCGGTATCGAGTATCCGATTATATGCGGGGCCATGATGTGGATATGCAAACCCGAGATCTGCGCGGCCATTTCGAACGCCGGGGGCATGGGAAACCTTACCGCCGGCAATTACGAAACGGAGGAAGACTTCCGTGCGGCGATAAAGCAGACGAGAAAACTCACCGACAAACCGTTCATGGTGAACGTTACGATTTTGCCTTCGGTGCATATATCGGCCGATCACCACAAGATGTACCTGCGGGTCTGTGCCGAGGAAAAGGTTGCCGGGCTGGAGATTTCCGGCGCGCCGATCGACAAGTCATGCGGTCCCGAGTATGTCGAAATGCTCAAAAAAGCTAACGTAAAGATGTTCCACAAGGTTGGTTCAGTTCGGCATGCGGTACACGCGGAGAAGGCCGGTTACGACGGTATATACGCGGCGGGGATCGAGGAGGGGGGGCACCCGCTCAACGACGATGTCACCACAATGGTGTTGACGCCGCGCATCGTCGAGACGGTAAAGATACCGGTCGTTACGGTCGGGGGAATCGCCGACGGACGCACGATGGCGGCCGCGCTGACACTCGGCGCATCGGGTGTCATGATGGCGAGCCGGTTCATGGCCACAAAGGAGTGCCTCATCCATGATAAAATTAAGCAGGAAATAATAAACCGGCAGGAATTCGAAACGACCCTCATCTGCAAGTCCATAGGGCTGCAGGGGCGCGCGCTAAAAAACAAGACCGTTAACGATGTGCTCGAGCTCGAGGCGCGTAGCTGCCGTTTCGAGGAGCTTTTGCCGCTTATATCGGGAAAGCGGGTGAAGGAGGCATGGGAAACCGGTGACGTCGATATCGCTCCAATGATGGTCGGCCAATCGATAGGACTTATACGCGATGTGCCGACCTGCAAAG
>JBFZEY010000527.1:0-3282 GCA_041306625.1 Spirochaetota bacterium
AGCAGGCCTTACTCAAGATGAAAATGACAGTCGATGATCATGGAATAAACCTCCTTTCGCTATTCATTCGGGCGGACCGATGTATCCGCATCAGGCCGGCAATATCCCGACGGACGCAGAATGTGAGGCGATGATCGGAGGGTGAAGTTGCCCGGAGTCCAGGGTTACAGAAACCCGTTCTCGGCGTACCACGCGCCTGCGTCGGCCACCATCTCCTCGAGCGGGACGATTGTAAATCCGAGCTCGCGCACGGCCTTCGAGGAATCGTATTTCGGGAAGACGGACATGTAGCGCGCCTGGCCGGGGTTGAGTTCCGGGGGCTTCCCCGTAAAATTGGCGAGAAATTCCATCAGGTAGCCGTAGGCGACGGTCATCCGGGGGCTCATGGTGAAGCGCGGCGGCCTCGCCCCCACCGATGCCGCAATGACGGCGAATACGCGCCGGTACGATTCGTTCACGCCGCCGCATATATAGCGCTCGCCGGGCCTTCCCTTCGTTAGAGCCGCTACGTGCGCGCGGGCAACTTCGGTTACGTGGGCCCAGGGCGCGCCGCCGGGAAGCACCGCGGGCACCTTTCCGTCACGCAGGTCCATGAACAGCCGCCCGAACTGCAGGGTGTGGTCGAACGGGCCGATCATACTGCCGGGATTGATCACCACCACTTTCAGGCCCCGCGCGGCGTACGAGAGGGCCAGCCGCTCGCCCTCGCGCTTGGTATCGGCGTAATTGTAGCCGGTACCCCCGTAGTTGTAGTCGCCCCAGTTCTCGTCCGCCAGTCCGCGCGGGTTATAGCCGAGCGAATCGACGGTACTGGTGTGGACGACGCGCTTTACTTTTGCCGCAAGCGCGGCCTCCATGACGACGCGCACGCCGTCCACGTTGGTCCTGCGCTGGCGCGCGAAGCGCTTCTTCCAGAAGCCCGTATCGCCGGCGACGTGGATCAGCGCATCGACGCCCTTCATGGCGCCCGCCACGGCGTCCGGGTCCGCGACATCACCATAGACGACCGTTACGCCCTTTTTCTCGATGTACGATACGCCGGACCCCGGCAGGGAAAACGCCCTGACGGTATGTTTCTTCTTCAGGCACTCGTGGACGATGTTAGTGCCGAGAAAGCCGGAGGCGCCGGTGACGAGAATACGCATGCGCAGACGCTACCACGCCACGAGATGCGTGTCAACGATAATGCGGCGCGCGGAAAAGCGCCGCTGCAATGGCCGCGAGGCCATTTTATCTCTGACTGATGATAAATGCCCAGGTATACCGGTTAAATCCCTTGAGCGCCACGTCTCCCTCGCAGGGATTTACCTTCTCGGCCGTTGCCCTGAAATGGTAGTTTCCCGGCGTCACGACGGCGCTGCCGTTTTTGCCCGCCTTGATAACGAACTTCTTCGCTACCGGCCCCCTGGCGTCGACGGTGATGGTGCGGTCCGTGTTGTTCTGAATTACGAGCTCGGCGTCTTTTGTGCCTGCGGGAGATACCTTGAAGGGCCCGTCGGGACCTTTCCCGAAATCGATGCTCATAAGGTCGTTCACCCTTTTAAGGTTGTCCACCGTCGCGTACTTTTTGGCCTTGTCCAGGGCCTTGCACCCGGACATCACGGCGATCGATACGACGACAAGCGCGATAATCGTTTTTTTCATACTGCCCCCGTTTGATGTTGAAAGTGACGACATGCCGGCGCACACAGCCGGCGATACGAATCAAGCACCGATAACAACTCAATACATTTTCTGGCGCAGCGCGGGAGCCTTTTTCCGTATCTGCTCGTCCTGCTGCTGATCATATTCATCACGCCGCTGGGCGTCCAGGTTCTGAAGATAATACGACGGCGGCAGTTTCGTCGCGAAAAAGGCGACTTCGCTGTTCTCCGGCGCCGCGACGGTAAAGGAGAAGCTAACGGTCTTCGACTGGCCCGATTTCATAATGAACTGCCACTTCACGATGCCGTTTTTGAGTTTTTTCTGGGGAGTGTCCGAGAAGCTCACATCCCTCACCTCGATCTCGGAAGTCTCGCTCACCGGCACCTGGTCGACCAGGTTCATGGTAATTTCATTACCGCTGTAATTCTCGACCTTGATCGCGAAACCGTAGCTGATCTTCCTGCCGCCGCTTAGAAATCCGGCCTTCTTCTCGTGCCGCTCCTCGATGGTGCGCGTCACGCGGATGTTTTCGTTGATCCCGAGCATCAGCTCGAACTCCTCGCCGGGCAGTATATTGCCGGTGAACGATGAGCCCACAAAGTCGCTTGTCATGTAGATATTAAGCGCTCCCTGTAGTATGGGCGTATCGAGGGTGTTTTTCCCCAGGGCCTGCAGGTACGCATAGGGCGACAGCTTGGGGATGCTCAGGTACTCGAATTTCACCGGAAAACGGTGCCGGCTGATCGCGGTGCGGTGCGGCGATCCGTCACCGGGGATCTGCGCCCTCTTGGGGACGTCGAAGACCAGCGAACCGAGCCGCTTGTCCTGGGTCTCGACATCGCCGTCGTCACCGAGGGCCTCTTCCCCCTCGAGGGATTTTTCCGGGGCGCCGCCCTGGATGTTGTCGAGAATGGACCTGTTCAGGGCGTGCTGCGAGATGTTTTTCTCCTTCATTATTTTACCCGCCGCGCCGCGGCTGACCTTCGACGAAAGGGTCGCGTAAAGGGGCACCAGGTCGGGGATCCATCCCCGCTGCGCCGGCTGGGCGGTGGAGTAGGACACCTTGGCGTTGTTCCAGTCCTCGCCGCTGCTCTGCGAAACAACGCCGTAGCCCGTGAACTCCGTGGCGCTCTCCCCGGTGAGCACGCGAATATCGTACCCCGGGCTCCAGCTGACGCGGTAATTGATGTAGGATATTTCCATCGCCACCGAAGCGCTCCCGGATGACTCCACCGTCACCTTGACGAGCTTCTTCTTGAAAAGGGCCGAAACGCTTCCCTGAAGCTTCTGGAGTTCTCCCTGAATAACGCTGATCTTTTTTTTCAACTCGCCGGACCCGGTCTGAAGCTGAAACGCGCTGTTCCTGTTTTCCAGGTGCTTCCTGTTGAGGTAATCCAGCATATCCTCGTACTCCTTTATCGAAAGCCGGTACGGCCTCACCGCGGCATCTCCCTGCGCCCCGCCCTGCCTGCCGTAGAGGAAACTGCTCTTCACTTCATTTAAATATTCCTTTTCGACCTGCAAAACCTGCAGGCGGTCGTCGATGGACCGGGACTCATCGACGAGCCTCTGGAGCCTGTCGCGGAGCTCCCTTGTTTTCTGGTCAGGAGAATGCTCAAGCTCGTAGGAGCGCACTTC
>JBFZEY010000528.1:0-3210 GCA_041306625.1 Spirochaetota bacterium
ATCTCAAGGAGCGTCAGGCGACGGGGGAAGATTTCTGCGTTTTCCGATACAGCATGAAAGAGCGACGTCCATAGGACCGGACGGTTTTTGCCGGAAGGATATCTGCCGCCGCTGTCGGGCGGACCCGAAGGAGATTCTCGATGATCCTGGCCGGTTATCATGAACGATAAGGTAATCATAACGGCGGCACTTGCCGGCGCGGAAACGACACGAGCGCAAAACCCGGCCGTCCCCTATACCCCTGAGGAATTCGCTGAAGAGGCCCGAAAGGCCCGGGACTTGGGTGCATCGATCGTCCATATTCACGTGAGGGACCCCGATACCGGGGCGCCAACCCGTGAGTTGGCCAAAATCAAGACGACGATCCAGGCCGTCCGTGAACGATGCCCTGATCTCATTATAAATATGAGCACGGCCATCGTGACATCCGCTGACCGGTCGGTACGCATCGATCCGATCCTATCACTTCGCCCCCCCATGGCAAGCCTCAACACGAATTCTATGAATTTCGCCCTGGTTGATTGGAAGAACGGCATCGTAAAGGGTGAGACGGTTTTCGAAAACTCGTTTAGCATGATCGTTGAGTTTAACGATCTCATGAGGAAGGCCCGAATTAAGCCGGAGTTTGAGATCTATGATATGGGTGGTCTGTTTAACGTGCTGCTGCTCAGGAGACAGGGGATCTTCGAGGAGCCAATGCACTTTCAGATGGTCTTCGGAACGGCCGGAGGTGTCCCGTATCGGCCGTCGATGTTTTCGCGCATACTAAGCCATCTTCCCGCGGGATCAACGTACAGCGCCTGCGGTGCGGGCCCTAACCAGTTTAGAGCGAACATAACGGCGGTAGTCAACGGCGGTCACATGCGCGTAGGGCTTGAGGATAATGTCAGGATGCCTGACGGTAGTCAAGCGCGGGGCAGTTGGGAGCAGGTGGCGTGGGCGGTAAAGGCGGCGCGGTTGGCGGGACGGACCGTCGCTACCGGCGATGACGCGAAACGGATTCTCGGACTGGCAAACATGTGGGATACCGCGTAGTAATGATGAATAGAGTAACTCGAAATATTGTTTTGTCGGAAATCTATACCTCGATCCGCGACGGTTGTCGGCCGCCCGCCCGTTCGAATACCACATCTTGCATCAATAGGTATCTCTAAAATCACCGGGTTTGGATGGGTTATCGCCCGGCCGCATCGGTGTCTAATACCTGGTTAAGTAAAAACAATCAATCTAAAAAAAATACTTGACAGGCGAATTATTTTCGCATACTATCGTAACAAAGATATAAAATATAACTAAAGAATATGATAAGTAATGCAAAGTGATGCAATATTATGCATAATTAGAGTTTACATGCACTTTTTCCTTGAGTCATTGAATCACAAAGAGGTAACAGACGTCGCAAGGAGATGAATTATGATAAGCAAGGCCGCAAAAACCCGTATCGAAAACCATGAGGAACTCAACTCCGAAGGGAAACTTGACCTCGCGATAGAGATCCTCATGAGGAAGTTCGATATCTCCGAGAGGGATGCTAAAAGTAAGATCGCACTCCTTTCTCGGGCTAAGAATCTCGACACAGAAAAGACGTGCGAGGTTCTTATTCGGCTGGAAAACATAATCAATGACAGCTGGTTTGACTCCTCCTCCAAGCGATAGCAGTGGAGGGCCGTCTTCAGGCTACCGAAGCCGTTTCGATGAGATAGAATGCGCTCTAAACGCCCATGTGCGCGGCGGTAGAATAGGTCACGATCCGTAGCGTATCGCTGTAAGGGGTTTATGCTGGATTCATCATAATCCTCATAAGGCCATATGAAGGGGAAGGGAGTTCTCCTGATGAAGGGTACTGTGCCCTCGCTAAAATGTGTTATGGATTCATAAAACCTGGCGGTCTTTTATTGGTGTCGACATGAAGTATTTCCTGGACAGCGCAAAACTTGAGGAGATTACATACGCCTATAAGAACTGGGCGATTGACGGCGTCACAACAAATCCGCGGCACATACTCGCCTCGGGAAAGCCGTTTAAGACAGTAGTCGGTAATCTCGCGGCTGAATTCAAGGGGGTGAAATTCCCGATATCAGTGGAGATAAATCCCCATCTCGAGAAGGCCGAGGATATGGTCTTAGAGGCTACGAAACTTGCCAAGGTATCAGATAATTTCGTTATCAAGATTCCATGCACGGAACAGGGGCTTATCGCAGCGTATAATCTTGCGAAGGAGGGGATACGAACCAATGTAACCCTCGTCTTCTCCGCCTCACAGGCGCTGGCCGCCGCCCGCATTGGGGCCGAATTTGTTTCGCCGTTCGTTGGGTGGAAGGAGAGCAGCGGGGAAGATACCGAGGATTTTATCGCCGATATCGTAGATATATTTGATATGTATGAATACGAGACAGAGATTATCGTAGCCGCCCTCAGAAACGGAAAGCAGATAGTCGACGCGGCTCTGTCCGGCGCCGACATCGTCACGGCCGGATTCGAGGTCTATCGTGATAGCTTCTAACATCCATTTACCGACCTCGGACTCAAACGCTTTTCAGAAGCGTGGGACCAGACAAAAACGGAATAGCGCTAAGGTATTTTTCTACATTGCACTCGATCCGTGAGGATTCCCGATGAGTGAAGATTTCGTTCCCGCGGAGGTCAAGCCACAGATAACATTGGCGGATGTCGAAAAACTCGACATACGCGTCGGCACGATTACGGCGGCCGAGGATGTTCCAGAGTCAAAGAAGCTTCTCTGCCTGACGGTAGATTTTGGCGATAAAAAGCGCACCATACTGGTTGGGATGAAAAAGGAGCGGAACAATCCCGCGGAAATAGTCGGTATGCAGAGCCTTTTTATCATTAATCTTGAACCCCGTTTTATGTTCGGGCGAACCTCGGAGGGGATGTTGTTCGACATCGGTTATCAAGACGGACTTATTCCTGTTATAGCCGTTCCGGAGTCCACGGTTCCTAACGGCGCTCGGCTCGGGTGAATAGCGGTTGCTTTCCCGCCGGATCTTTCGATAAAGACTCGGAAATAGACTAAGGGTATCAGGTACCGAGCTCCTCACGAATACCCGTAGCTGCGTTAGATTTCAGCCCATCCAAATAACACCACAACCGCTCACCGCACGATAGTGCGGTGCGTTCCGGTGGAGTATTCGAGCGATCCGTATCAATTTGACATTCCAGCAACCATACGGTAAATTATAAAAAGTCATT
>JBFZEY010000529.1:0-3597 GCA_041306625.1 Spirochaetota bacterium
CGATTTCGATTCGGTCACCCTGGCATGGTCGCTCTCCTGGGAGGACGACCCTTACCAGCTCTGGCATTCGACGCAGGCCGTCGGAGGATCCAACTTCTGCTCGTTTAAAAACGTCGAGGCCGATGATATCATCATACGATTGCGCAAGGAGTTCGATGAAAACAGGCGCGTTAAAATGTATCACCGCTTCCACCGCATTCTACACGAGGAGCAGCCGTACACCTTTCTCTATTGCACTCCCGCCCAGGTGGTGGTCAGCCGTCGTTTCGATAACGTAAAGGTACATCTGAAGGGACTGAACTATCTCGAATGGAAGGCGGCGGCGATCGATGATTAAATATCTGACCAAACGCCTGCTCATGCTCGTGCCGACCTTTATCGGCATCAGCCTCATCACCTATGCAATGATACGCCTGGCGCCGGGCGATTATACAACCCTGAGGGCCGGTCTCCAGGGAGAGCTAAAGGCCGGGGCCATCGGCACCGAGATCATCGAGCAGGAAAAAAAGCTCTACGGGCTCGATAAGCCGGTTATCGTCGGATACCTGGACTGGTTTACGAAACTCGTGGTTCTGGATTTCGGCGTCTCAAGAAAGGACGGCAGGCCGGTGGCGGAGCGGATAGGCGAAGCCCTGCCCATTACGCTCTCACTCAATATCATAAGCATGATCATCGTATATATCATCTCCATTCCCGGCGGGATCATTTCGGCGCTTAAAAAAGACTCGCTCTACGACAGGGTCTCGAGCCTGGTCCTTTTTATCCTTTATTCCCTTCCGTCGTTCTGGGTGGGGCTCTTGTTGCTCATGCTTCTTTCCGGCGGCGATTACCTGAACCTTTTTCCGCTCGGGGGCATCATCTCGGACTGGGCCGAAGACTTTTCATTTTTCGACAGGATGGTGAACATCGCCTGGCATCTTGTACTGCCGGTGGTGACCCTCACCTACGGCGGTTTCGCCTTCCTCTCGCGCTATACGCGGGCCACCATGCTCGACGTCATCAACCAGCAGTACATCATGACCGCCCGGGCCAAGGGACTTTCCGAAAAGCGTGTGGTGCTGGTGCACGCGTTCCGAAACTCGCTCGTGCCGCTGGTTACACTGATGGCGTCGATCCTTCCCGGCCTCCTCGGGGGAAGCGTCATCGTTGAATCGATCTTCTCGATCCCCGGCATGGGCATGCTCGCGTTCGAAGCTATCCTCGCGCGTGACATCCCCGTCATCATGGCAATCGCCTCGATATCGGCGGTGCTTACGCTTCTCGGTATCCTGATCGCCGACATCCTCTACGCGGTGGTCGACCCGCGTATCAGACTGGAGGCGCGGCAGTGACTCCCTCACGCGGATACTGGGCCGGCGCCTGGCGCGGATTCCGGCGCAACCGGCTTGCCCTGGCGGGACTTGTCGTTGTACTCGCGCTGTTTGCCGTGGCGCTTTTCGCACCGTTGCTGGCAAATGACAGGCCATTCGTATATACGGCGGATGGGAAAGTCTATTTCCCGATCCTCTTCGACTACCCGGAACTCGCGGATAAAAAATTCCGGGACGAGTCCGGAAAGGCCTTTATCATCATGCCGCCGGTGCCCTATACCAGCTCGGAATACGACCTCGACGCCATCGTGATGCCGCCGAGCACGAGGCACATACTGGGGACCGACGAGCAGGGCCGCGATCTCGCAGCGCGGATGATACACGGAACGCGCATATCGATTCTGGTCGGTTTTATCGCGGTCTTCATCTACGTGACGCTGGGCATCATTATCGGGGCTATAGCCGGTTATTACGGCGGAGTGGTGGACATGGTCATTTCGCGTTTTATCGAGATCATCATATGCTTTCCGACTTTCTTTCTCATTCTCACCATACTCGCGCTCGTAGGACCAAGTCTGGTGAATGTGATGCTCGTCATCGGGATTACGGGGTGGACCGGAATCGCGCGAATCGTCCGCGGCGAATTTTTAAAAATACGCGAGATGGAATTCGTACAGGCTTCCCGCGCACTTGGAGCGCGTGACTACGCCATCATCTTCAGGCATATGCTGCCCAATGCGCTCGCACCGGTGCTGGTTTCGGCAACGTTCGGCATTGCCTCGACAATCCTTATCGAATCGTCACTTTCATTTCTCGGCTTCGGTGTACAGCCTCCGACTCCGAGCTGGGGGGATATCCTGTCCCAGTCACGAGACTTCATGGATTTCGCCTGGTGGCTCACTCTCGTTCCCGGTTTCGCGATATTCATCACGATTACCGCATACAACCTCGTTGGCGAGGGCTTCCAGGACGCGATCGACCCGCGCTCCGTTAAAAAATAATTCCCCGGATATTTGATATATTCAACTCAGGATGATAAAAGTTCCCGCCACCGGATATATACAGATATTCGTCGCGAGGTTCTTTGCGGCGGTCCTTCTGCTCGGCGCTCTTTCGGGGTGTGCGGCGCTGATGGAGCGCGACCCGGATGTCATTCATCTGCTCCCGCGGGAGTCGGATCTGCCGGGTTGGGGAATCGCCGACCCTCCGCGGCGCTATGATGCGACGAACATCGCCCTCCGTGTCGATAAGGAATCGGCGCTCTTCCGGGAATACAGCGGAGAAGCTTTCGCGACCGTGTCGTACCGGACTATAGAAGAACCCCGCGGCCTGGTAAAAATAGAAATATACCGGATGCGCTCTCCCATCGATGCGTTCGGAATCTTCGGCCGAAAGGTCGGAAAAGCAATGAAAATGCCCGCGCCTTCGGTAATGTGCGATGATATCGCGGTAATCCGGAACGGGCTTCTGCTTCGTCAGGGGCTCCATTTCATCGCACTTGTCGTCGACGAGAAAGACTCCAGGCACGATCTTGTCGCGTTTGCACGGATTATACTCGATAATATTCCGCAGGTGGAATCCGACATTCCCGAATGGGCCAGGCTTTTCGGCATCGAAAATAACAGGGAAGGGCTGGTCTATTATTCCCTGGCCCCTTCCGACAGTCCGCTGAAAGGCAGGCAGTTCGTGCGCGCAAGGTCGATCAACGGTATCAACTACGATGTGTATTTTTCGCGTCGTTCCTCGGAAACTACGGCGATTAGGGATTTTACCGGCCTCCAGGGGCAGGGCGGCGGTGGATTCGTGCTTTCGCGGGCCGGTTCGCGGCCGGTGTCATTCAAACCACGGCCTGACGGCGGCTTCGTCTTCACCGCGCGATGGGGCGACCTGCTTTTCGGAATCCTGCGCGCTGAAAATATTGTGGACGGAAACGCCGCAATCGACCTATTATTTAAAGAGGTTTCCGGCACTACTAACGATTGATGGGGGTATCGGGCCCGCGATGTATTATATCTTTGGCGACCTGCATGGAATGCTCGCCAGCCTCGAAGCCCTGTACGGGCAACTGCGCGAAACGATACGGAAGGACGACACCCTTCTGTTTCTCGGAGACTATATCGACCGGGGCGGCCACTCATACGGGGCAGTTGAATTTCTCATCGGGCTCTCAAGGCTGCATCCGACCGTCTTTTTGAAGGGAAACCACGAATTCATGCTGCTCGCGTATTTGTCGGGTCTGGATACTGACGGCATATATTTTCGAAACGGTGGCGAGCGCACCATAGAG
>JBFZEY010000530.1:0-3105 GCA_041306625.1 Spirochaetota bacterium
CGCAAATGCCGCCCCGTGCGCTTTTCACTCTTCGGCGAAAGCTCAGGATTTTTTCACGAAGAGCGTCATGCCCTTCGAGCCGACCACCGTGATCCCGTCATCGCGCTTAATCGCGTCCTCCGAGGTGGCGTTCCATATTTCCCCGTGGACGAACACCTTTCCGTTGCCGTCAAAATCCCTGATCGCCACGCCGGTCTCGCCGACAATCCCCTGCATGCCCGTGGTGACCTGGCTTTTATGCGCCAGAACGACCGACCGTACCACGACAAAGAAGAACGCGAGCAGGAAGACGACAACGGCGATTATCGAACGCATCGGAATCCGACCTCCCGGCAGAGGCGAATCGAAGAGGATCATCGAACCGATTATAAACGACACGATCCCTCCCACGGTCAGCAGACCGTAACTCGCGATTTTGAGCTCGAGAATGAAAAGCACAATGGCAAGGATTATGAGCGCAAGCCCCGCCAGGTTGATCGGTAATACACGCACCGCCATGAGAAAGAGAAACAGCGCCACCGCGCCGATAACCCCGGGCACGATAAGCCCCGGGCTTTTGAACTCCATGCCGATTCCGGCCACGGCGATGATGAACAGCAGAAACACCATCTGCGGATCCGCGAAAAAATTGAGCATTCGCTCTTTCCAGTCCATCTCGAACGAAAGCACCGCGAGGTTCGCCGTCGAAATCGTCACCAGCGTCCCGTTGACGTCGACCCTCCTGCCGTTGAGCTTGACAAGCAGATCGTCCACGTCCTCTGCGATTATGTCCACGATACCGAGCCTGTAGGCCTCGAGGTAGGTGCTCGAAATCGCGTCGCGAATGGCCCGCACGGTCCAGTCGACATTGCGCCTTCGCTTCTGGGCAAGGCTCTTGCCGTAGGCGATGGTGTCGTTGAGCACCTTTTTCTCCATGATGCCATCGGCCGATTTCCCCTGCTCGTCCTTCTGGCCGAAGTTAAGAAAGGGGCTCACCGGATGCATGGCGCCGATCTCCGTTCCGGGGGCCATAGCGGCGATATGCGCGGCGAGCATGATGTATCCGCCCGCCGAGGCCGCCTGCGCCCCCTTGGGTGCGGTGAACACCACAACCGGTGCATCGGAGGAAAGAATGGACTTGATGATCTCGCGCATGGAGCCCATCAGGCCGCCGGGCGTGTCCATCTGGAGAATAATGAAGCGCACCTTTTCCTCGTTGGCCTTGTCAATCGATTTTATTACATGCTCGCTGACGATCGGATTCACCGATCCCTCGAGCTTTATCAGCGCGTAGCGGTCCGCCGCGAATGAGGGAGCGGAGAATGCCGCGACGATGAAAAGCAGAACAGACGCAACAATGGTCTTTCTCATTATCTGTATCCCCGTTAGACTGCATCAGACGTTTCGAAACAAAAACCTGCATCTCTCGATGAGCGGGGTATCCCCCGGCGTCGTTCGCTGAAGCGAATGGATTTTGTTTTTTGCCAATCGCCCTGTCAGCTTAAATTGTACGTATAAAAATCGCCTGTGTCAAGTAATTATGCCCCGCCATTCGGACAGTACCGACCTGCAGGGCGTACCACCGAATTCCGTATAATCGAATTCGGCAGCGGTATCAAATATTCGATAATAGTATCGTGAGCCGGGTACGCAGATGCCGATGATCCCGCAGCATGGCCATCCATAGGATGGGTGCCACAAAGAGGACTTTTGTTACACTGTACGATCCCTGTGGGAGGACGCCATCGAATGTTCTTGCATTCCACCGGCATATCGATATACAGTAAATTTGGACAGAGAGGAATCGATGAAACCATATATCAAATTAATAGTTGTGGCCGCGGCGGTGCTCAGCCTGACCGCCGCTCCCGACCCAATTTCAGCCCAGTCGAAAAACTCGAAGGCACCCGCTACTGTAAAAAAGACGGTTAAACCCGTCGAAACGGCCGAACAGAAGCAGCACAGGCAAAAAGAGAAGCAGGCCGAAAACGAGCGGAAACGGGCCGAGTGGATCGAAAAAACCATACAGTACGGCATAAACAAGGACCGCCGCGAAGCGATCAATATGATACTCGGCATCAGGGACGATGGCCTGAAGCGCCGCCTCGGCGACAGGCTTGCCGACGTGATAAGGAAAGAGACCGATCCCGAGGTTAAGGCAAAGGCTATCACCGTCGCGGGTGACCTTAAAAACAACACGGCCGCGCCAGCCATGATGGAGGCGCTCGGCGATGACTCTGAGGACGTGCAGATAGCCGCCATAAATTCGCTCAAAAACCTTAAATACGGCCCCGCCCGCAGCGTCCTCGCGGAGAAGCTGAAGGCGCGCGACCTGTCGAAAGATTCGAACATGACCGAAAGCCTGATAAATGCGATGGGAGAGTTCGAGGCGGGGGAGCTCGCCGAATTCGCGAAGACGGCGATAAAGGACACAAAGACGACCCGCTCCATCCGCGGATCGCTTACCATGTTTATGGGAAAACTTGGCGCGGCGGCGCCCAAAGATTTCCTCGTGGAGCTGCTTAAAGATGAGGACGAGGACAAAGACGTACGAGGTTACGCCGCCAACGCGCTGGCCCGACTCGACGCGAAAGAAAGGACCAAAGACATCGACGCGGTGATCGCCACGATAGAGTCGTATCCATTCAAGAAACGCAAGGAGTACTACACCCTGTATATCTACTGTGTTGCCGCGCTGGCGAGGCTCGGTGACGAGAAGGCATATCCACGCCTCGTCGACGCGCTCAAAAGCGACAACTCGATGGTGCGCCTTCGCGCCGTCCGGCTTCTCAGGGACATGAAGGACCAAAGAACAATTGACATTTTAAAATACAAACGCGATTATGACCCGAGTCCGGCGGTGCAGAAGGCGGCCCGCGAGGCGCTGGAGGAGATGGGCGTCAAATCCGACGGCGGGGAGAAAGCCCCGGACACGGCCAGGAAGGACGGGCGTAATGAGCCCGCTCCGGACGAATCCTCCGAAAAATAGAACCCGGATACAGGCTATGGTCGGCAGAACCCCATTCGAGAAAAGTCGCACCGTCGACAGGCTGAGGGCAGCGGGGACGCTGTGTATCTTCATCCTAGCCTCGGCGTCCATCTCCGCCGTCCTCATGGACATCATCG
>JBFZEY010000531.1:0-4580 GCA_041306625.1 Spirochaetota bacterium
TAGCTTCGCCGCCTGGGCGCCGAGCGGGAGGAACGCCAGCGCCATGAACAGCGCCAGACAAACAACCAGACATTTTTTCATACCAGTATCTCCTCTTGGCGAATGATGATGAATTGCCGAAAAACCCGTAAACTACCGCGCATCCCCTGCCTGCGACGATGATGTGAGGGCCGCGGCAATTCCCGTACAAATAACACGATGACGACCGAAACCGCGCTGACGTGCAGAACACTCCCGGCCGCCAGACAAACTGAATACCATTCAGTTACAAAAGTCAACACTATTTCGTTCGTTTGACCGCGTAGAGCACCATCGAGCTGGTGAGGGCGAAATCGCCACAATGAAGTTTGCTGATGAGATGGTACCAGGCGATCCGTATCCAGCGCCGGTAGTCCCATGCTGATTTGAAGGAAGAACGCGATTTCAGTAATTTGGGAAGCAGGCCGAATTCAACCGGATTATAGGCGACAACGCGCGCGAACCCCGATTTCCGGAGCAGGTCGGTGAGGTTTCTTCTGGTAAAATACGAAAGATGTCCCGGCAAGAAATAGGCATACCGTTCGCCCTGCATGCGGGCCTGCAAGCCCGCCATGTTGGCCGTCTGTACCACGAGCACGCCGCCGTCCCGGAGCAGGCGATGGCACTCGCGCAGGGCGCACGCCGGGTCGGCGAGGTGCTCGATTACCTCGATCATGGTGATCGCCGAAAAAAAACCGCTTTTAAAGGGATGATCGTCGAGCGTGCCTATATGTACGCGGTCGCCGAAGGCCTTTCGCGCCTCGCGGCCGGAATAGTCGGATGGTTCGATTCCGTAGACGTCGTAGAGCGCCGAGGCCGCCTTGATGAGTCCGCCGAAGGCGGCACCCACATCGAGAAAGTTGCCGCCGCTGGCGTAGCGGGCGATCACGCGCAGGCGCGCCTTCCAGACGTGGAGGGCATGGCGCTCCGCCTCGCGCTCGTCGTAATACGCGTATTCCGCGGCGCCCCGGTAATAGTCCTCGCCGTAAAAGCCCCGGATGACGTCGTCGGTGAAACGCGGGTTCATGAAGATGAAGCCGCAGGCCTCGCAGCGGTCGACACGGAAGGGCCGGGTGTAGCCGGTAATCTCATAAAGCCTGTTGATGCGGCCGCTACCGCACAGCGGACAGTCCGTTAGGGGCGGTTTGTATAGTGAGGGGTCGCTATAGGGCGCGTTCATTTTTCGGCCTGGAAGTACCAGTGAGAGATGACCGAATCCGGCCTGCCGAGCGGGCTGCGCTCCATGAAACCGTACTGGAAGGATGAAAATGGCGACAGGGCCGCGCGGAGCTCTTTCTCGGAGTAGAAGGCAACGGTGGAGCTTTCTATATCGTCGAGGCCGGTTTTCCAGACGTCGTTGCCGAGGTGGAGGCCCTTTTTTAAAAAAGTATCGCGCGTGTTGCGCAGCGTGCCGAAGAGCCTGCCGCCCTTTCTGAGTACGCGCAGCACCCCGGCGAGCATCGGCGCGAGATCCTCCTTGACCGTGTAGTGCAGAGAACCCCACGCCACCACGATGTCGAGCGAGTCCGAGCTTACCGGAAGCGAACGGGCATCGGCCTGCACGAACGGGGCGTCGTAAAGCCCCGCGCACAGCGAGAGTGCGTTGAAACTGGTGTCGAGCCCCAGGGGCCGTTTGAGGCCCATCTCGAGAAGCAGGCCGACGTGCCGGCCCGTGCCGCAGCCAAGGTCGAGGGCGCGAAGGGAGCGGTTCCCTCGCTCTTTCAGGAACGGGGCGAGCATGCGTACGAGGTTTTCGTCCGGGTAGCGGAGCACCGACCTGTCCCTGGTGTAATGCCGTTCCCACGCCCGTTCGGAATCCATATGGTCCGTTATCCCTCTATCGTGATTTTAAGTCCCTCGATGGCACGCTCGGCGGCGTCAAGCGCGGCCTGGTGCGTGCGCCCGCGCGTGATGACGACCCCGACACGGTCGTGGTTGGTGGCGGCGACCCCGCGGATCTCGGCCCCCTCCCTCTTGAACATTTTCCATGTCACCAGCCCGGGCACTCTTCGCGGCCTGTGATTGAATGAAACAAGCCTTCCGGACCCGCCGGTTATGTACCGAACCACGACGGCTTTTTTCGCCCGCCAGGAAGGCGGGGTGAAGCCGGTATTCGTTGCCGCTCGGATGGTTTCCCGAATGAATCTGTAGCCGGTGCTCTCAGGAATGAGGATGTCGGGAATGAACTCGCCGCCGAACTCGGGGACCGCTTCGATCAGGCTCAGCCCGCCGTCAGCGCCCACGATAATTTCCATTATAAGAGGGGAAACGGCAATCTCGAATTCCTCGGCTATGCGCTGTCCCAGCGCCGTGATCCTGTCGTGGAGATGTTCGAAACGGGAGGGTGACATGTGCATGACGTCGACGAAATAGGGCGCGGGCGACAGCGTTTTGTCGGATAGCGAGGCGAGGTGAAACGTGCCGCGGAATACGATTCCCGCGGCGATGATCTCGCTTCCCTCGGAAAAGCGCTCCACGGTAAAACGGTTCCCCTTCGATTTCCGTCCCGCCAGAGCCTGCTCGAGCTCGCGCTGGTTCGCAACCAGGCGAACGTCCTTTTTGGCGTGCCCCGTGACCGGCTTGACGACGAGGGGAAAGCCGAGCCGGGCGATCCTTTTCCGGGAGGTACCCTGTTCAACCGCCAGGAATTTCGGAGTGGCGATGCCGGCACGGTCCAGCACCGCCTTCATCTTCTTTTTATTGATGAAGTCGTCTATTCGCTTAAAGGGAACGAGCGGTTTGTTGATGCGTTCGGCGATGTAACATGCCGTTTTAACGGCGTTGCCGTAGGACTTCGTGAGGACACCCGCTATTTCCCCGTAAATGAGGGGTTCCTGGAGGTGGCGAAATATCTCGATATGGTTCTCCACGGATTCGATTATTGTCAAATTGCTCAGAGACGCGCCAGGGGCGAGAGGATTGCGGTCCACGGCGATGATCCGGTAGCCGAGCCCGACCGCCTCCGCAATAAGGGGGACCTGGTTTTCTCCAGCCCCTATCGAAACGAAGTGTGCCGGTGCGGCGTTTTTGCGCTTTTTAAAGAACATGGGTTATCGGTCGAACCGCAGAGCCGCGTTCGCGACGAGCGAAATGCCGCTGATGATCAGCGACGCTGCCAGGGCCGTCCAGAAAGAGCCGATATGCCATCCTTTTATCAGTCCACCGGTGATGTATAATATAAGCCCGTTGATCACCAGGGTGAAAAGCCCGAGCGTCAGCAGATTGAGCGGCAGGGTAAACAGGATAAGCAGGGGCTTAAGCGTAACGTTGAGAAGCCCCAGGACCGCCGCCCCGATTATCATCATGGAGACCGAGGAAACGACGAATCCGGGGAGCAGGTACGATGCAACGCAGATTCCGGTGGTAATCACGCACCATCGTATAAGCAGATGTGCCATGTCGTCGTCTCCTTTTCGCGGGCTTCCGGGCCCCCCTGCGAGATCATGAGCCGGCATAAACCCGGGATGCCGCGCGCGATTTTATTGTATCATGTCACGTAACAGGTTCATATATCGGCAAACGTTGTCGAAAGTATGGCAAAATGTCAATAAAGTTGTTGCACAACCGGGTTCCGCGGCGGTCATCCCCATGCTGCGGGGCGCAGGGGTCGCCCATTCATCATCGGATTTGCGGCAGGTCTGATGAATCTACACTGAACCCGTGGATTGTCGCCCGTGCGGTGTTAGTATTAAAATCTGAATAGGGGTTTGTTTTAATAACGGACCCGGGGCGGTCGCTGTTCACCGGCCGTATGCAGGTCAATATTTTTGGTGGACAAGATATTCGATCTATTGTACACTTAATCGGGGTGCGGGCCGTTCGGACGATGAACGGCACGCGGGAGAGGTCGCATGTTCTGCGAAAAATGCAAACATAACGAAGCCACGGTGCATCTTACGGAAATCATCAAGAACGTAAAATCCGAGGTGCATCTGTGCGAATCCTGCGCGCGTGAGATCGGGCTCAATTCAAAGCTCGCCAATTTCAATCTTACGGTTCCAGACATGCTTTCCTTCCTCGACGTCGAGGAGGCCGGGGACGTCGTCGATCCAAACCGCTGCCGCGGATGCGGCTTTTCCTTTCTTGACTACAAGAAGACCGGCAAACTCGGCTGTCCGGAGTGCTACCGCTATCTGCGCTCTTCGCTCGATTCAGTGGTGGTCAATTATCACGGTGAGAAACGCCACGTCGGAAAGATGCCGCTCAACTATATAGAGATGAAGACGCCCGCCAGGGTCCTGTTCGATAAAAGCGTGAAAGTCGCCGAAAAGACGGACACCCTTTCGGATTTAATGAAGAAGCTGGATAAAGCGGTCGAGGAGGAGCGGTACGAGGAGGCGGCTTTACTCAGGGACATGATACGCAACGGCGAGACCGCCGGGTAACGGGGCCCGGCGATGTTCGAGGACATTTTCGAAAAACCGGGCTTCTGGACCGGCCAGGGGCCGAGCGGCGATGTCGTGTTGTCGACCAGGGTTCGACTGGCCAGAAACCTTGCCGCGGTAAGCTTTCCCCGGCGGCAGGACGACGGTGATCTCCGGTTGATCAATTCAGTGATAGAG
>JBFZEY010000532.1:0-2621 GCA_041306625.1 Spirochaetota bacterium
GAAAAGCTCGATCCGCGCATGATCGAAGAGGAAGCGCTGGACGGCGACGCGCTGTCGCTGCACATCTACACACAGGTCTCGACCTGGCTTGGAATCGGCGTCGCCAACCTGGTCAATATCTTCAATCCCGAGGCGATCGTATTCGGAGGCGGGCTTTCCCGCGCCCACCGGCTGATTTTCCCGGTAGTTAAAAAGACCGTGCACGAGCGCGTTTTGGCGGGGCTCGACCACAACGTAAAGTATCTCATCATACGCGACCAGGAAAAGGCGCCGGCGCTCGGTGCGGCCCGCATGGCCATGGACGCGCTTAAAAAATAATCCAGGAGAACCATATGGAAGAATTCTTCGGAAACCAGCTCCTTTTCGGCGAGGAGATACTCAACCGGCTGCATATCTTCGCCGGACCAGTGCTCGACCGGCTGATGGTCGCGATCACCATAATGGGCAACGAGATTTTTTACACCCTGCTCATCCCGCTCATCTACTGGTGCGCTTCCAAACGGATCGCCATCCTCGCGGGCGGCTCGTTTCTGGTCGGCACCATGGTGAACGACGCGCTGAAGGACGTTTGGATGAACCCGCGCCCCGATCCGGCAAATCTCGTTCCGAACATCAACGAGCTTAACGACAGGCACATCCCGCGGAACAGCCCGGGATTCCCCAGCGGGCACGCGCAGTCGGCGGTGGCCTTCTGGGGGGCGCTCGCCTGGTACGTCGGCAGAACGCCCTTTGTTGCGGCGTGCGTCATCATCATCCTCCTGATCTCCTATTCGCGCCTCTACCTCGGCGTCCACTTTCTCGGAGACGTGCTTGGAGGGCTCTCCTTCGGCGTCATCGCTCTCGCGCTTTACATCGTCGCCGTCGCCTGGATTCGGAAGAAACACGAGCTCATCAACCGCTATGCGCTCATCGCCGCGGCGCTGATCGTGCCCTACCTGCTCTTCAAGTTTCTGCCCGGTCACGAGCAGGCCAAGACGCTCGGCGTCCTCTCGGGCTTCCTGGTGGGCATCATTCTCGAGAAGGGCCGCGTGGATTTCAACCCCGGTGGTGTTCCCGTTAAACAGCTCGTCATGATACTTCTGGGCCTGGCGGGGCTTTTCATCATCAAGGCCGGCATCAAGCCCCTGCTTCCCGACGTCGCCGCCGCGGACTTCCTCCGCTACTGGCTCATGGGCATGTGGGTTACCCTGGTCGCGCCCTGGATATTCGTGCGCTTCGGTATCGCGCGACAGGAACGGTAAGGACCGGCACCGGAGTTCCCCCGGAACCGCCGGCACGGTTTTTTATTTGACCGGCCGCCGCGCATCGCCTAGTATAAAAATCGCCATCCAAACGACGCGTCTCCCGGGCCGGCCGGTAGATGTGTCGTATTGCGGGGGCGCAACTTCGCAGCGTTAAGAGGAGCGGACCCACCATGCCAAAGAAAATCGCAGGCGGAAAATCGCGTCTACTGCAGATCAGGACCAAGATACAGAAATTCATCGAGGACTTCTATTCAGGCGAGATAACCTATAAACGGCTCTCGGGCAAGCTTATCAACGCCGCGAAGGTATTCATCGTCGCTTCGCGCAAATTCATGATTGACGACTGTTTTACCAAGGCTTCGTCGATCGCGTACACCACCATCATCTCGCTGATCCCCACCCTCACCGTGGGCCTCACTTTCTATTCAATCTTCGCGGGCGTAAGCGATAAGAAGGAGGAGCTCTTCCGGCGGGTCACGCTCTTCATGCTCGAGCACAACATCAAGCTGAACATCGACCCGATCATAGAATCGATCTCAAGCCTCATCGATAACGCCGGCAAGATCGGCGGAATCGGGACGGTCATCGTCGTCTTTACCGCAACCGCGGTGCTGCGCACGCTCGAAAAGTCTCTCAACGACGTCTGGAAGGTTGAGAAACAGCGCAGCATCTTCCTGAAGGTAATCTACTACTGGGCGGCGCTGACGCTCGGCCCCATCATGCTCATCGTGGGAACCACCGTCGCGACGCACCTTTCCTCGATTTTCTCGGCACCGAACTACAGCTCGGCATTCGTCGCCGGCGATACGCTGTGGGTGACCGGAAACAAGGCTACCATCGCCGGTACGAGCGGCGACATGTCCCGGATAAACCCGGTAACGGTCCAGCAGATCGATTTCGAGAACCAGACCATCTTCGAATACGATGCCGCGTCGAAGACCTTCCGCGAGCTTGAATACCGGGTCGAGCCAGGCGAATTCGAGAAAACCGAATTCTTCGATATACAATTTCTCGGCAAACTTGGCTGGGCCGTTGGACGCAACGGCATTATACTTATCTCCGACGACGGCGGCGCCTCGTGGCAACTGGAGAAGTGGGGATCATTCAGCTTTCGCGACATCCACATGCTCACACCGAAACGGGGCTTCATCGCGGCGGACAACGGCTATCTCTTCCGAACAGAGGACGGAGGAGACTCCTGGCAGGCGATCGAGTTTGAAAGCTTCTCGTCAAACCTCAACTCGATCACCTTTCATAACGGAACCGGCGTCATAACCACTGACAGGGGCGGCGTCATAACCACTTTCGACGCCGGAAAGACCTGGAAACTCGGCTACCTTGCCGAAGCCAGAAAGAAAAACCGGTGGGTCAACATCA
>JBFZEY010000533.1:0-3111 GCA_041306625.1 Spirochaetota bacterium
GGACTGGTGAACACGCCGAAGTCCCGGGTTAGGAGGTAGAGATTGCCGGCCGCATCGGCGATTATTGAAAGCGGGATAATCGTGCCGGGCAGGCCTTCGTTAAAGCGCCGCCAGCCTTTGCCGTCGTTATCGGAAACAAGCAGGCCGATATTTTCCGTCAGAAGAACGGCCCGTGTCCCGGCGGAGAATGCCGGAGATACAGCTAACAGGTATAGGGCGAGCGCGGCGGCGAGCGTTCTAAAAACGCTCATTGAACATTTCCCGGTTGAGGATCACGTAGGTGTAACCCTGTTCAGTGAGAAAGAGCTGGCGGTTGTGCGCGAACTTTTCCTCCACGCTGTTGGAGGTGATGATAGTGTAGAAATACGCGCGGTTTTCGCCCTTCTTCGGGCGAAGTATGCGTCCCAGGCGCTGCGCCTCCTCCTGGCGCGAGCCGAAGGTGCCTGAAACCTGAATGGCTACGTTGGCGTCGGGAAGGTCGATCGAGAAATTCGCCACTTTCGAAACGATGAGGATCTTGATGTTCCCTTTCTTGAAATCGGCATAGAGCATTTCGCGCTCGGAGATGGGCGTGGCGCCGGTGATGAGGGGATACTTGAAACGCCGTTCCAGCTCCTCGAGCTGTGAGATGTACTGGCCGATTATCAGAACGCTTGCCCCCCGGTGGTGCTCGAGTATCGTTCGGGCGATATCGATTTTGTCCTCGTTCTCGGATGAGATGCGGAATTTTTCCCGGTCCCTGGCGATTGAATACTGGTAACGAAGGTGCTCGGGACGCTCGATGCGTATTTCGGTACAGATGGCCTCGGCGATCCAGTTGGATTTTTCGAGGATCTTCCAGGGCATGTCGTATTTTTTGGGGCCGATGAGACTGAAGACATCGGCTTCCATCCCATCCTCCCGGATGAGTGTGGCGGTGAGCCCCAGCCTGCGCTTGGACTGTATCTCGGAGGTCATGCGGAACACCGGCGCAGGGAGAAGGTGCACCTCGTCATAGATGATCAGGCCCCAGTTCTTGGAACGGAAAAGATCGAAGTGGAGAAAGCTTTCGTTCTTCTTTTTTCGGTAGGTCAGAATGTTGTAGGTGGCCACCGTTACGGATTTCACCTCCTTCTTCTCGCCCGAAAACTCACCAATCAACTCGGGCGCGATATCGGTCTTGTCGAGCAGTTCTTCGCGCCACTGGCGGATCGCGACCGTGTTCGTCACCAGTATAAGCGTCTGGGTCTGGAGTAAGGCCATCGCGCCTATGCCGACCATGGTCTTGCCCGCCCCGCACGGCAGTACCACCACGCCGCTCCCGCCGTCCGGCCCGCCGCCGCGATAGAAGGCGTTAACGGCGCTCTGCTGATAATCCCGGATGATGAACGGGTTGCCGGACAGCGCGGTGGCGCGAAGTCCGAACACCAGCGGATCGCCCTCCTCATAGCCGGCCGTATCCTCCACCGGGAAACCCATCTTGATAAGGGCCTGCTTGATGTGGCCCCTCAGGTCCGACTTCACCTCCACGGTGAATTCGTCGACCGGGCCGGCGATATAGGACTGGATTTTACGGTCCCGGACGATTTCGTTCAGAAGCAGTGAATCGGAAGAAACGAGGAGCATCCTGCCGTCCTTTTTCACCAGCCGTATAAGGCCGTAGCGGCGCATCTGCTCGGAGATCGTCGTGAGCACGATCTCGGGGATGTCGTATCGGGAATAGCGCCTGAGCGAATCGATGATGGCGCCGGTCGTAAGGCCTGCGGAGGCCGCGTTCCACAGCGACAGCGGCGTAACGCGGTAGGTGTGGATGTGCTCCGGGCTCTTTTCAAGTTCCGCGAAGGGGGAGATCGCGTCTCGCGCGTTCTCGAAATCGGAATTGTCCACCTCGAGGAGGATGGTATTGTCGCTCTGAACGATGATTGGTCTTGTTTTGGTCATTATCGGGATGCTGTAAGCTTCTCCAGTGTTATAAGTTCGCGGCGCATCTTCCTTTTAATGCCGGGGCTGATGACGAGTCCGAGCATGAAACCTATGGGTCCAAGCGGCAGCCTGATCGCCGCTTCAACCTCGATCCGGGCGTTTCCGCCGATTTCACTGAACATAAACGCCCAGCGATATTCCGTGAGCGGGCCCTTTATCTGCTTCAGTTCGGCAAATTTTTCGGGGACGGTGGTGTACTTCAAACGAGCTCTCATGCGCATGAAAAAGGGGAGCCGCAGTACCGCGTCGACAATTTCGAGGCCCGGCTCGCTGCGGGCTATCCGCGCCCCCAGGAGCTCCTTTTTAAGGGCTCCGAGCGCGGCGACGTTCTCAAAGTGCCTGAATGCCTCTTTCGGGGAGCAGGACAGCGTTGTTCGAAGTCGTGCCTTTATCATCATCCGTCCATTGAAGGAGGAATTGTCGGCGTATGCATCGGTTTTGTCAAATGATTTAACTCCATCGTCCGCGCGGGAAGATCGATTAATTACTTGCACGAAAAGGGTATATTTATAATAATATAACCATAATGGCGGCATGATGTTCATTACGGTGAGGTGCTCTTGCGGGGGTTGCCATGATGAAGACGGCCTTTCTGTACGACGATGTTTTTCTCGAACATGAGACCGGAGATGGCCACCCGGAACGAGCCGAGAGACTGCGTACGATACTGCGAAGGCTCGAGGCGGGCGGGTATCTGGACCGGTTAATCACGGTGCCGATCCGCACTGCCGATGATCGTCACCTGGAACTTATACATAAAAAGGAGTATATAGAGCGGGTCAGGCGGGGCATCGAGTCGGGAGAGGAGTTTTTCGATTCCGTGGACAATACCGTCTGCACCAGGACGTACCATGTGGCCCTGTCCGCCGTGGGTGGTTGCCTTAACATGTGTGATACGGTCATGAGTGGAAAGGCCTCGAACGGCTTCTGCGCGGTGCGCCCTCCCGGTCACCACGCCGAAAACCAGAAGGCGGGAGGGTTCTGCTTTTTCAACAACGTGGCGATTGCCGCCCGCTATTTACAGACCGAGTACGGCGTCAAAAAGGTGGCGATAGTGGACTGGGATGTCCATCACGGCAACGGCACACAGGACGCATTCCAGGATGACGACTCGGTATACTATATCAGCCTGCACCAGTATCCCTATTA
>JBFZEY010000534.1:0-5850 GCA_041306625.1 Spirochaetota bacterium
GAATAGAGATGGACACCGCCGGCGGGAGCGAGTTGCCGGGTGTAAGCGTCGAGGCGGGCGCGGTCACCGAGGACGTCATCAGCTTTTGTGAGCACAGCGGCTATATCTTCGCGACCGATCCCACATCGGCCTGGGCCTCGACGATAGGCGGCAATATCGCCGAGAACGCCGGCGGCAAGAAGTGCGTGATGTGGGGTACGGCGATCGACAACCTGTATTCGTACACCATCGTCGACGCCCAGGGGCGCGTGCTCGAAGTGAAGCGCCGCGATCATCCTTACCGGAAGATACTCCCCGAGGACACGGTGATCTTCGACGTATGCCATGTCGAGGGCACGAAGAGTGTTCCGGTCAGCACCATTACACTCCTGGGCACCGAGATCCGCAAAAAGGGCCTGGGAAAGGATATCACCAACAAGGCGCTCAAGGGGCTTCCCGGCGTGCAGAAGGAGGGCGGAGACGGGATCATCACCACGGCGCGTTTCGTGCTCTATCACCCGTTCGCCCATTGTAAGACCATCTGCCTTGAGTTTTTCGGCAATAACCTGATCAACGCGTCGAAGGCGATCGTTGACATCATGAACACCTTTGAAAAGGACGCGGTGGTTTTTCTTACCGCGCTCGAGCATTTCGACGAGAAGTACGTTCTGGCCATCAATTACAGAAACAAGTCCAAGCGGACCTCCATCCCCAAGGCGGTGCTTTTGGTCGATATCGAGAGCAACAACGAGGAGCTCTTACTAGGCGCGTGCGAGCGCGTCATTGACATGGTGGGGCCCTATAACACCGAGGGTATCATCGCATCCGACGGGAAGGAGCGCGAACTCTTCTGGGCGGACAGAAAGAATCTAGGAGCGATCGCGCGGCACACCAATGCATTCAAGCTCAACGAGGACGTGGTCATCCCCCTTGAGAAGCTGCCGCTGTTCGCCGATTTCATCGAGAAGCTCAATCTGCAGAAGGAGCTGGAAAACGATATTCGTATCATCGACGACGTCGAGCGCTTTCTCTGCGACGCGAAGTCCGCCCAGGGGGCGGACTTCAGCGCCGCCCGTATCGATTCCTTCATTGACGGTTTGCGCAAAGTCCGCGCGCTGTACCGCGCCTACGTGGAGAACTTTGACAGGCCCGCGGGACCGGAGCTCGGGGGAGGGAAGGGAGAGACCGTTTTCAAGTTGATACAGGACGGGACAATCACCATCCAGTTCGAGGACGACGTCATCACGCACTTCGCCATAACCTTCCACGGCTACGGGGAACTGCTCGACAGGTTCAGCGCGGTGGTCCAGAACGAGCGCAAGCGCAAGATCATCATCGCCACCCACATGCATGCCGGTGACGGCAACGTTCATGTGAATATTCCGGTACATTCCAACGACTACATGATGATGCGCGAGGCCGATGAAACGGCGGGTGTCATCATGCAGGAGACCGTTCGGCTGGGAGGCGTCATCTCCGGCGAGCACGGCATCGGGCTTACGAAGCTCCGGTTTATCGACAACGAGGTACTCGAGGAATACCGCAAGTACAAGCTCGAGAACGATTCCGACGACCTGTTCAATCCCGGTAAGCTCAGTGCCGATTTCCCGCAGAGCAGCATCTATACGCCGTCATTCAACCTGCTCGAGCTGGAGGCCTTCATCCTCGAGGCAACCGACCTGGAGTCCCTTTCGACCTCGATCGCTCAGTGCGTCCGCTGCGGCAAGTGCAAGTCCGTATGCAACACGCACTATCCCTGCGGCACGATGTTTTACAATCCGCGGAACAAGATCCTCGGGGTGGGGCTCATCATGGAGGCGGTGCTCTACGACGCGCAGACCTCCACGTCGCTGTCATTCCGCAATTTCGAGAAGCTGCGTGAGATCTCCGATCACTGCACCATGTGCCATCGCTGCCAGGTGCCGTGCCCGGTGAATATCGACTTCGGGAACATCACCCTCGACGTGCGCAAACTCATGGTGCAACGAAAGAAATCGCAGTTCAAGGCCGCAACACAGTTCACGATTTTTTTTCTGCGCCGGCGCGGTTATTATGTCAACAAGCTCCTGCGGGTGCTGGTATTCCGGCTGGGCTACGGCGCACAGCGGCTCGGGTATTACCTGAACAGGCCCGTCTCGAAGATAACCCGGGAGCTTTTGCCGCGGATAAACGGGTACCTCGCCGGCCGCTTTCCCCGGACGGGCCAGAAATCACTCCGCGAGCGCCTTCGCCTCAAGGGCGGCAACTGTTTTTATTCTTTCGAAAACCCCGATCTGCCGGTCAGGAAAAGCGTTGTCTATTTCCCTGGTTGCGGTTCCGAACGGATGTTCCCTGAAATAAGCATCGCCGTGATCGCACTGCTGTACAATGCGGGCGTGCGGGTGGTAATTCCGCCGGAGTTCATCTGCTGCGGGTATCCAATGCTTGCAAACGGAATGACCGGTCAGGCGGACATGCGCAGTTACGAGAACAGGGTGCTCTTTCACAGGATAGCGGGCACAACCGGCTATATGGACATCGAGCACATCATCGTGTCATGCGGGACCTGTTTCGAAATGCTCGAAAAATATGAAATCGAGAATATTTTTAACGGCGCCTCCATTATGGATATAAACGAGTTTATTGCGCGGGAGGAAGTATACGGGAAGGCCGCGGCACCGCGGCATCCGGTGCTCTACCACGAGCCCTGCCATACACCGCTTAGACACCTGGGATACGAAAAGACCTTTGAGAAGCTGTTCGGCATCAGCCCGGTAAACATCCCCAACTGCTGCGGGGAGGGGGGCACGCTGGCCCTCTCCACTCCGGAAATTTCCAACACGCTCAGGGAGCGCAAGAAGCTGAACCTGCTCGGCGTTACCCGGCGCAGCAAGCTAAGCGTCCTCACAACCTGCCCGAGCTGCGTGCAGGGACTCTGCAAGATCAACGGCGAGCTTTCGGTGATCGGCCGCTCGCTTGCGGTGTATGCCGCGGAACGCTTTCTGGGGCATGATTGGGAAAAAAAGTTTATTCAGACCGTGAAGAAAAAAGGAATCGAAAGAATCCTGTTTTAAAGCATCCGGCGGCGGGGCGAAATCTTTCGCGCCGTCCGCGTTCGCGGTCCTCATCGTTATAGCGGCATTCCTCGATGTTGCTTATCAGGCGGTCGTAGTCATGCAGGCTCGCGTCGCTCCACAGGCTCTCCGGGGCGGCGTCCATAATGGTGAATTTACCGATGGTTCCGTATGTTTGTTGATCATCCTCGTTGAGCAGGAATTCCGGGTCTTTTGATGCTATCATGGAGTCGAGGGAGGTATCGAATCCCAGCTTCGGCAGTCCCGCGCCTGGCGCGATGGTGATTAATGCGATGCCCGCAATGATCGTGACGGGCCGGTCGCGTACTAACCTGATATACCTGTCGAGTATGCGGTTCCTCACTTCGTGTGATCGAGGAGGCCTGAAAGGAACAGCCCCTTCAATGCGACGATACTGTCTTCGACGGTCAGATTGTATTCGAGGAGGAAGCAGGTATTGAGAACGGCCTTGCGCGCCCCGGTTAGAAAACCGACCACGATGGCTGGATTAATGATTTTAAAAAGGCCGGCACGTATACCCGTGCCGATGATACCGGTAAAAAGGTCGACCTGTTCGCGCTCGAATTCGCGGAATCCTCTCGTTGATGACCGGGTACTAGCGAATGACGTCTCTGAGTAAGGGCGGTGAAATGCTGCCGAAGAGTTTGTATGCCGTTTCGAGGAAGCGGTCCAGCCGTGTAAGCGGAACGGACTCCGTCCGCTCAATCAATCTGAATTCCGTCCGCATCTGGTCGAGGATCGCGTCGAAAACGATTTCCACGAGCTCATCCTTGCTCCTTTAGAACTTGTAGAGCGTCTTCTTGGAAATGCCGCACTCGCCGGCAATCATGTCGATGGTAATGCCCCTGATTCCGAAAACCGAGGAGAGACGTTTGAATATTTCAATGATTTTCGTTTTTACGATAGTTTTTTATAGAAAAAATAACTGGTGTTTTACGATGAGCACTGCAAAAAGGGTCAGGTATCAAGGGAAATGCGCGGAGTACATAAATACTATTGAAGAGGGGGCTTTATTTTATCGATTATAACAGAGTCGTGCTGCACTGGCATCCATCGGATGTCCTTTCGGCCTCACGTACGCACCGTGCCCGTATCGATATCGTAGAGAGGATCGTGATGAAAAAAATGGTGAGCTTGAGCGCGGCGGTGTTATTGGCCCTGACTTTTTCCTGCTCTGCAAAAAAGAAAGCACCCTTAAGACAGGAAATATCACCACTTGATGGAAAGCTTTCAGCCTTCTTCATGCTGTGCAGCCGGGACGCGGCAGGCGGGGCGAAGGTCGTAGAAAAGCACGATATCGTGAAAATGCTCACTCATTTTCTGCGCATGGACGGCGGTGGGAAAAAGTATTATCTCCTTGAACGCGAGCATATCTCGGAGATGATCCTCGCGGTCACCGAGGGCCTGTACTCGGATTTTATACTAATAAACAAGCATGGTGTTGTGGTGTACAGTCGCGAGAACGATGACATCTTCGGGAAGAACGTGCGCACGGGCCTTTCGGACAGTCCCCTGGCCAGGTGTTTCGCCCGGCAGGACCAGGACCTTCACGTGGAGGATGTCGCTGTTTTTCCTTCGGGTTCGGGCCGGTATGGCATTTTCATTAGTTCGAGGATTGTGGTGGAGAATTCATTCAACGGCATTTTCATCCTTCAGGCGGGGATCGACAAGATTGAGGGATATCTGGACGGGAAGACGGAGATAATCGATTATGAGGGCAGGTACCGAATCACGCCCCGTCGGGAGATGATCATGACGGAACATCCGCTGTTTGAGCTAATGGAACAGGGGAAGGCAGGCAGTCTGAATGCAGGAGGCAAACACTACAGGTACGACCCTTTCGAGTTTCGGGGAATCCGCTGGCTTATCGTCGGCGAGCGCTGATCAATCGATCATAAAGCGCGCGACGAGGTCGTGCGCGTTCATGAAAAGTGAGAGGGGGCGTTTGTCCCTTGCCCGCTGCCGGTTTATTTTTTTCGCCGTTTCGATGAGCTTGCCGTCATCGATCGCCCGAGCGCCTGTTTTAAGCAGGCCGCTGAGCAGGCCGGGGAAGATCACCGCTGTGTCGATGCTCCGTCGCGAAACGAAATCACGCACGCCCTTTTCGGTGATGATGCCACGCTCGAGTTCGTCGAACTCGATAAGCGAGATGACGATCTGCCCCGCCCGTATACGATGGAACTCGTCGATGGTGAAGTGATTTCGAAATAACAGTATGACATCGGCGTTGTTAAAGATGTTCTCCGGCGTGGTCGCGAGCCCTCCCGACTTTTCAAAGGTAAGCATGAGCTTTTCGTTGTGGTCATACCCGAGCACTCGATGGCATCCGAGTCCGTGCAGCAGGCGCGTAATGCGGAGCGAACTCGTATCGATGCCGATTATGCCGGCGGTCGCCTCGGGAAGAGCCAGATGGTCCCTTTCGAGCAGGTGAAGGGTCTCTACCAGCAGGAGGAGCGGCAGCTCGTCGTATACTGTCGAAATCAGGGGCAGTGACATCTCGGAGAGGATCTGCTCATACACCCCGCTGTCATCAACGTCCTCAATGCCGGTTATGCGGAGAGCCGCGAATCCGGCGTCGATGGCCTGGATTGTTTTTATGAGATCCTCGATATGTCCGTATGTGATGATCAGTGGCAGCGCATTCAGCCCCGTAAAGTGGCCGGCGATTACCGCATCGCGCTCGAGATCGGCATGCCACAGGCGAATCGTTTCGATCGGGGGCTCGACCCTCTTCTTGATGCAGCCGATCATTCCCACAGTCCTTAAAATGCCGCTGCAGCGGTCACCCCTCCCCTTG
>JBFZEY010000535.1:0-2705 GCA_041306625.1 Spirochaetota bacterium
GAAGGGGAGCGTAAACTGGCGCTGGACCTCGCTAAAAACGACGCGTACTCCGTCCCGCTCAATCACATCGTAAAGATCGCTTATGATCGGGGGTACGCCGGTAAAACCGAGCCGCAGCACGGTTTCGAGAGGTTTCCGCGATTCTATCTCCGCGGTCCTGTCTTCAATTTTTACGAGATAAGAGTCGGGATTACCTTCAAAATCGCTGGAGCCCAGTTGCAGCAGCTGTATCTCTCCGCCGAGTGCTTTGTCCTCCTCCCAGAGCAGGCGGTCAAGATGATGAATCCGCCGGCGGATGTGATCGAGACGTTTTTTTTCCTCCTCGGCCCTTTCCATCCCGATGCCGAAGCGTTCCGCGAAGCCGTCGATTTCCGCTCGCAGGGAAACTGGATCGCGCCCGTGCGGATATGAAAAGGGGATGACGTCGATGCCGCGCAGGGAGAGTACCTCCATCAGCGCTATGGTTTCGGCACAGTCGCCGCCCGTTACGCCGACAACGGTATGTATGCCCCGCTCAAGCACTGCGCCGTATAGTCCGCAAATCCAGCTGCAGGTGGTGTCGGGGAATCCTTCCATTTTGGCGCGCCGTACGAGGGCCGCGGGGTCTTTCGAGGTAATGAAGGCGTTGTTGATGTCGACGGGGACGCGCCCGGCGGCGTAGATGATTTCCACCGGTACGGTCGAG
Organism: Spirochaetota bacterium; assembly: GCA_041306625.1. Lineage (GTDB taxonomy): Bacteria > Spirochaetota > UBA4802 > UBA4802 > UBA5368 > MVZN01. The sequence continues at coordinate 686 of JBFZEY010000535.1, forward strand.
GTGATGCCTACTATTTCGCCGTGATCGTTCATTCCACTTGTTCCAGACTGGCCCAGCGGCTATAATGAAAAGTCTGACTGAAAATTTCAATCCATTTGTTGTGCGGCAGAAATGTGCTTGAAAGTTAGCCGGATTTCGGACACACCGTGGGTGAGTTTATTCAGCGCGGCAGAATATTGTTTCGTCTAACCTGACGTGCCGGCCGCGGGGAAATATTACGTGGAGGTAGTGTATCATGCTGAATGACAACGACACCGTGGTCGCGGGCCTTGGGGAATGTCGTGTCGATTCGCCGCTTTCGGTAAGGCGGTTTATCAATGAGGGCGAGCGCGTCATTGTGGATGTTGAATACGGCAGGGTGGAGACCTCCTTCAGGGATCGCGGCGCGGCCCCCTCGTTCGAAAACGCGGGCCCGCGTCGAAAGATTTATTTTGAGCCGTCCGCGGCGAAGGCGGCGATCGTCACCTGCGGGGGGCTTTGCCCGGGACTCAACAACGTGATCCGGGCGCTGGTGATGGAGCTCTTCTACCAGTACGGGGTTAGGACCGTCTACGGCGTGCGCTACGGGTACGAGGGCCTGATCCCGTCATACGGTCACGGCTTCCTCGAGCTTAACCCGGATACGGTCGATGAGATCCATGTCAAGGGCGGGACCATGCTTGGTTCATCGCGAGGGGACCAGAGCGTGTCCGGGATGGTGGATACGCTTGAGAAAAAGGATATATCGATGCTTTTCACCGTAGGTGGCGACGGGACGCTCAGGGGTGCTAAAGATCTTTGCGAAGAGATCGCACGCCGGGGTTTGAAAATCGCCGTTGTCGGCATCCCCAAGACCATCGACAACGATATCAGCTTCGTTGACCGCACATTCGGCTTCGAGACGGCCGTGGCGGAGGCCACGAAGGTGCTGGTCTCCGCGCACGAGGAGGCGCGCGGGGCGCGCAATGGCATCGGGCTGGTCCGGGTGATGGGGCGCGATTCGGGATTCATCGCGGCCTACACGGCGCTGGCTTCAAACGTCGTGAATTACGTGCTGCTGCCGGAGGTACCGTTTCGGTTGCATGGCGAGGGCGGCCTGCTCGACCATCTTCAGCGCAGGCTCGTTGCGAAGCGCCATGCGGTGATACTGGTCGCCGAAGGGGCGGGACAGGAGTATTTTCTGGGTGAAAAAGCGCGGGACGCCTCGGGCAACGTGAAGCACGGGGATATCGGGATGTTGTTGAGGGAGGAAATCAACGCGCACTTTAAAAAACTGGACTTCCATGTGAATTTAAAATACATCGATCCGAGCTATATCATACGAAGCATTCCGGCGTCGCCCGATGACGCGGTCTACTGTATAATGCTTGCCCAGAATGCGGTCCACGGCGCCATGGCCGGAAAGACCGGGATGCTTGTGGGCCGCTGGAACAATTATTTTACGTTCATACCCCTTCATCTGGCCGTACAGAAGCGCAAAAAGGTGGAGCCCGACGGTTACCTCTGGTCAATCGTCAAGGGAGCGACGGGCCAGCCGGATTTCGCATAGAGTTAGAGCCGCGCGCCAACCGCGCCTCGAGACGGGCGATACGCCGGGCGAAACGCGCCCCGTGGAAAACGGCCCTGTCGGCGGGCAGGGCCTCGCCTTCCAGGGAGAAGAGGCCGCGTTCGATGAGCGAGCGCGCCGTTCGAGCGTGCCCCAGGGCGCGCCGGTAATCATGCTGTCGGTGTTCGAAGTGTTTGGCGAGTTCCTCGAGCGAATATATAGACGGGTCATCCATCCAGAACCGCAGGGCCTCTTCAATCCTCCCGGAGCGCTTCAGCGCCGTGCAGTATTTCTTGAAGAGCAGGCGGTCGGTTCTTACCTCGTCGTGGATGAGCCCTGATATTTCGAGGAAGGATCCAAGGTCGGTGCCATAGAGATAGTGAGCGATCCGCGGAAGCAGGCGCGGTTCGATCGCCCTGTAGTCTTTTCCGCACACCGAGTGGAAGACGCGGCCGAGCGATTCGACGAGCATGAACATCGAATACACGTCCATCC
>JBFZEY010000536.1:0-2915 GCA_041306625.1 Spirochaetota bacterium
CGGCGAAGAGGCCGGTAATCATTCGTTTTTTCATACAGTACTCCTTAGGGTAAAGTGTACGTGGTCATAGGGCGTTTTTTATCCGCACGAGTCCGCCGCCATAGCTTCCCAGCCATAGCGCGCCGGAGGGCTCGGCCTGAATCGCTTCAATGGTAACATATTTTCCCCATAGAAAATTCGCCGGATAGGTCTTTGTATCCTGAAAATTGACTGCAGTCATGGCGTCCCCCGCAAACCAGAGGGCGCCCGATGGAGCTACCACGCCCTTGGTTATCGAGTAATGCTCCAGGGTTCCATTCGCTTTTGTAAAAACCGACCAGTTTCCGCCGCTTATTTTCGCCAGCCCGGCGGCGGTACCGGCCAGGACGGCGCCGGCTGAGTCCAGGGCAAGGAACGTGACGATACCCGATGGAAGAGAAGAATTCCCCGGTGTATACGTCTGCCGATTCGTTCCGTAATCGGCAATAAGCCCGCCTGCGGACGTGCCGATCCATACGACGCCGGATTTGTCGACGAGCAGATCCGAATATCCGGTCATTCCATAGTCGCACGATTGCCAGGCAGTACTATCGCCCTTGAAGATCGCAAGAGGAGTGACGATCCATTTGGTATTGGCGTCATCCACGAAAATGGCATGAACCTCGTCACGGATCGTATCTCCCGCAACCACGATCGCAGGCGTAAACTCCATTCCGTTGAAGAAATAGAGACCGTTGTCTGACCCTATCCAGTGTTTGCCACGGTGATCGATTTTATGACAAAAGATGGTTCGTCCGGAAAAATCGTAGTGTTTCCAGGTGTTCGCTCCGTCAAACATAAAGAGTCCGCCGCCGTCGGTGCCGGCCCAGATAGCACCCGCATCGTCGATGGCGCACCATATGATAAAATCAAAACGTCCCTCATTATCGATTGCGGTGAACAGCGATTTAAGAATGCCGGATTCAAGCACGGTCACGCCGTCAGACGTGATCGGCGCGCCGCGTGCCAGGAGCCGCGGGGCTGCGATTTCGAGGACCAGGTATAGATCAGGCGCCTTTCCCACGGGCAGGGAATCGATGAGGATCGTATCAGCCGGTGAGGCTATTGTCGCATGATAAGTGGTGCCGGAGAAATAAAGATACCCATTTCCAGCCTGTTGAGATTCCGCCAGAAGAACTCGTAACATACCGGGGTTTCTCAGGGTATCGAGTGGTACGTGAATGATATCATTGTTCACCGGGATACTTTTTATCAACATCCGCTTCCCGCTGGAACGATGTACCGCTTCGACATTGAAAATGCCATGCGTCGAAGTTCGAATCAGGTAGTTGCCACCGGCATCGGTTGTATCGATATGCGTTTCCGGAATTTTTTCGTCTTTGGCCGGGTTGTATGACGAATCGATGAGCGCCACCGTGGCGTTCGAGGCGGGCGACCCATTTTCAAAAACCAAAGCCCCGGTCACATAACCATTGGTCGTTTCCCCTCCTCCGCCGTCCAGGGGAACAGTGCAGCGGAACGCAAACAACAACGTGCACCATATAAATAGTATTCCCGATCTCATGATCTTTCCTCACCCTTGTTGATAATGGCTGCAGGGAATACCTGGATATTTACCTGCATGACACAATCGCCGCTGGTGACCGCTTCGGACATGGATAATAGTTCCTGCCTGAATTTGAGCACCCTCTCGCGCAGGGCAGGCAGGCAGTTCCGTGAAAAGGTCATGGTTACCGTGGAAATATCCCGCAACGATTTATCTTGTTTTTCAAGGGATTCAATGGCCAATTCCAGGATCGCGCGCTGATATTTTTTTATAATCGGAGACATCCATTTTTCTCCAGTGGAAATAAACCGGTCCGTCAGTTGGAATATTCCCTGCTCATTCTTTTTTATCATGCCGAGCCGTTCGAGCAACGCTATTGATTTTCGCGCCTGAGGCACGGTAACAGGCGGACAGAGGCACGCGCTGATCTCACGGTAATTTTTTCCATTAAAGGGATAGATGCTGATAAGGGCGCGGATCGCCATCGTATGCCAATTCTGATAGAATTCCGCCTCGCCATCGGCCACCGTCCGCAACCGGATTCCCTTGATCGCATGAAGCCGTTCAAAACGGTTTTCTATCTCGTTTTCATTTTTCGCCCTGCCAAAATGGACCAGTTCCTCGAAATATTCCCGTTCTTGTCCTTTTAATCCCAGTATTTCAGCAAAGGGCGCAATGTTTTTTACACCGAGATGAACCTTACCCTGAAATACCTTCAGGATATACCCTGGATTTATGCCGATTCGATGAGAGATAAAACGTATCGAAAAGAAGGGCCTTTCCTTTTTAGCCTCCTTCCAGTAATCATTGAGATATGCTCTGTAGTCCAGATAATCGAATATGTTTATCATGTATATGTTTCCGCAGATCATCAACTCCACTTTGTTCATCAACCGCTAATCTGAGAAGAAATTTACACCAAAAAAGGAGGAAAGCGGCAGATTTATTTTATCTTGCTGAAAAAATGTTACATAACTATGCAACGATTCAATGGTTATATTCATTATAACTTAATGAATTAAAAGGAATTAAATTATAGATGTATTTACGTTACTATTATATTTTCAAATAATTATGCAACACAATGCCGGTTCTTTCCATTTTTTTTCAGACGGGTATCCCATTAACTGACCGAATTCAATTTGAAAGCCGCTATGGTTCCCTTCGGCCGTGCTCAGGGTAAACTTAGGCTCACCATGAGCGGCGTTTTTTTTCCAAATTTAAGCAATTCCGCTCATCCTTGTCGAAGGAGAGCGGCAGATATCTTTTAAACACTTGGTCAGCCAAGTGGATACCTCTCCTTTTTATTTTGATTCCACATCGAGCAATACACTTTGATTGTCCATCACCTCTCCGATGATCGCTGCATCGGGATAGCCCTTGTTCCGGA
>JBFZEY010000537.1:0-6313 GCA_041306625.1 Spirochaetota bacterium
CGATCTTACGCTATTCCCCTGCTCATATGGTGATTAATTTCCGATACTCCATGTCTGGAACAGAAAGAACCCCTGCCGCGAAGTGGTTTACTTCGTCCCCAGGATGCTCCTGGCCTCGGCCGGCGTGGCCGGCTCTCTACCCAGCAGCTCGGCGACGCGCACGGCGCATTCCACCAGCTCGTAGCTTCCCTTCGCCATTTCGCCGCCGGGGAGCCGTATGTTGTCCTCGAGACCGACGCGCATGTGGCCGCCCATAAGGCAGGATTGCATGATCGCGGGGAACTCCTCGCTGCCGACGCCGCAGGCGGTGTAATTCGACCCGGGGGGCAGAGCGTGGACCATGGCGGCGAAGGTCTCGGGGCGGAACTTCTGCCCGCCGGCGACACCCCACACAAAATTGAAATTGGCGGGAGTCTTGAATATCCCCTGCTGCTGAATGAGCAGCCAGTTGTCGAGCCCGCCTGGATCATATATCTCCATCTCCGGCCGGACACCAAGCTCCTCCATGGCCCTGCCGAAATCCTGAAGCATGGCGAAGGTGTTGGTGAAAATCATTTCGAACACGATCTCCCCGGTTTTCCTGTTGAGAAAACCGAAATTCATGGTATTCGTATTGAGCGATGCCATTCCCGGTTTAATCGCGATTATCGGTGCCATTCGCTCTTCAGCGGTGCTTCCCACGGAAGAGGTAATCTGGATTATCATCTCAGGGGTCTTCTGCCTGATCGCGTCGCATACTGTGCGAACCTTTTCAACCTCCGCGGTCGCAAATCCCGTTGCCTCGTCCCTGGCGTGAATGTGCACCATACGGGCCCCGGCCTTGAAGCATTTCGCCGCCTCGTCGGCGAACTCGGCCGGCGTGTAGGGGATAGCGGGATTCTGATTTTTAAATGTCCCCGATCCGGAAAGTGCGGCGGTAATGATTACTTTGCTCGTACTCACGGTCTGCCTCCTGGTATTTTACTGATCCTTTTCGAGCGCGTCTATCAACGGGAGAATTTTCGACTTGTAATATGGACCGGCCTCGTGTTTTTCGAGCAGGGCCGTTTTCACCAAAGCATACCGCGCCGCTTTGGGCGGGTCCTGCGTGCGACATGCCCTTTCCAGCACCGTAAGCCGATAGAGGTCCAGTTCGGGATACCTGGCCGTTGCTCCCTCAAGAAGCTTTACGGCCTTCGCCGGATCTTTCCCGTGGTAGGCCGCCATTCCCGCGTAAATCCTGTATTCGTCGTTGTCCGGCTTCATCGCATGGGCCTTTATGGCGTAATCCGCGAAAGTATCGAGCTTTGAAAGCCTGAAGGATTTCTGGGCCACCAGAAAATGAACATTGGCATCCTTTGTATGGTGAGCGGCCAGGTCGATGAAGGCCTTGAGTTTCTCCGATTTGCTGATCAGCCGGTTTTCGATTTGAGCCGCCTTCTCAACCAGCGGCTCTATCTTCACCGCCGGCATGAACAGTTCCGGCCGTCGGGAGAAATCGTTAAAATATTGGTAGATGTTCTGCCTGGCGGCGTAATAGGGCCCCACCGCCATGTAAAACCCCTCCATGGTCGAGTCGAAAATCATCATCTGCGAGGCCATCCAGTTGCAGACCGGGAATTTCGTTCCATCCCATGAATAATCCGTCCCCTCCGGTCCCCGCTGGGCGCGCACGAAGTTCACTACGTCCGCTACCGTATACTCGCGTTTCTTCGGGAACGCGCCGGCAATGGCCTCCCGGTCGATATTGATGTTGGTCAGGTTGCGGCGGGGCAGCTGCTGCCCGGCGAGTCCGGGATCATAGATGCGGTTGAAATTCCACAACAGGGAACCCTTCAGTTCGTTCCTGGCCCAGGCCGTAGGGGTCAGTTCTACCACCACGCCCCTGCCGGACTTTAAATCGCTCCATACACAGCCGTACGCGGCGATGGTTTTATGTTTGTCGAAATACGGGTAAATCTCGTCGATCGAGGATGCCTCCTCGAGTATCATCCGTATCAGATAGGGAAGGGAAAAGCCGCCTGGATTCGGTTTCTTGATCCAGAGGGTCTCCTCGCCGAAGCAGAGCCCCCTGTCGTTGTAGCCGGTCTCCACGCCCATGTAAAAATAGGGCACGTCCATGTGGGTGACGGCGTTTGCGCCATGAGCCCTGTGGCGTACGACCACGGTCATTTTCGCAAGCTCTTCACCCCCGAAGCCGGCCGAGTCATTGTTACGTCCCTGGATGATCGAGCCGTTTCTCCCCCGCATGAGCACACCGGTGCAGTCCATGCCCATGCCGATGTCGTACATCAGGCAGATACTGATGACCGCGTCGTAGGGGACGCCCGACCCATCGGCAACGCCCAGCATTTCGTCCCGGTACTTTTTCGGAAGCCCGTCGGCCATCCCTCGCGCCTTGAGCTTGATCAGGGCGGTCATGGCGGGAAGAGGCACGCCCATTTCCTCCGCGTTCCATTTCAGGATTTTACACAGGGCGTCCATGCCGCCTACCAGTTCAGGACGCAGCAGCACGCCGTACTGCAGGCCCATCTCGTAATAGTCTCCCTTCAATTCGATCATGGGAGGAACACCCGGATGGCGGTATACAACTCCCTCCTGGAACGTGGATTTCGCTCCCGTCGTCGTGATCTGCTTCCCGTAGCCGGGATCCTTTATATTCCCGGGAAAACGGGTCAGATCGAATACGTAGATCGCGAGGACGACTGCCGCCGCCGCGATCGCGGCCAGGATCACGCGTCCTTTCGTTATGTTCATGGCATGCTCCTTTCTTTGGAATCGCCCCGGGCAATCCCGATGGGACTGTTCCCGGGCTCGGGGCCGCATCCAGATGCCGCCCGTCAGTCGTATTCTTCCCGCTCAATCACGGTCGCCACGCCCTGGCCCCCTCCGCAGCACATTGTCGCGAGGCCATACCGGCCGCGCTTCTCTCCCAATATGCGGGCCAGTGTTCCCGTTATCCGCACGCCGCTCGCGCCCATCGGATGCCCGATCGCGAGCCCGCCGCCCATTACATTCACACGCTCGGGGTCGATTCCCAGCTCTCTGATTGCGTACAATGTTACTATGCTGAAGGCCTCGTTAATTTCCCAGCAGTCGATGTCCTTAACCTCCAGCCCGGCCATCGCGAGCGCCTTTCTGCTCGAGGGCACGGGGCCGATCCCCATGATGGATGGATCAACGCCCGTGAAACCAATTGATCGTATGGTCGCCAGCGGCCTGATTCCTTTTTTCCGGGCAAGCTCCTTCTCCATGAGTATCATCGAGGAGGCACCGGCGTTGAGCGGCGAACTGTTGCCGGCGGTGATGGCCCCGTCGGGCTTGTAGGCCGGCTTGAGTTTCACCATATCTTCCATCGTTACGTTCTCCCGCACGCCCTGGTCCCGGTCCACCACCTTCATGCTTCCGTCGGACTGCGGGGCTTCCACCGGCATGATCTCACCGGAGAAAAATCCCCCCTGCTGGGCCCCGTACGCAAGGCGATGCGAACGAACGCCCCACGCGTCCATCTCCTCACGGGTAAAGCCCGTCTGTCCCAGGAGCTTCTCGGCGGTCAGTCCCATGTTGAAGGTGGTGAGCATGTCCCAGTGCCCGTACTTTTCCTCAGAGAAAAGGCGCATGTTGGGGGAGATGATGCCTTTCTCGAAGAGCGCCATTCCCATGGGGACGCGCGTGAGGTGCTCGATCCCGGCGATGATGACCGCGCCCGCGTTCCCGGTCTGTATTTCCATCGTTCCGATGTGTATGCCGGCCATTGACGAGCCGCAGGCCTGATCGACGAACTTCGCGGCGATCCTGTCGGGAAAGTTCGCCATGAACACCGGGGTGCGTCCTCCCATGGTGAAGTTTTCCGTCACGCCCCAGCCCGATCCGACAATAAGGTCGTCGATATCAATGGGATCGATACCGGCCCGCTTCACCGCCTCGGGGAGCAGTCGCTCCAGCAGGTCGTCGGCCCTCATATTTCCGAGCCAGTCGCGTGACGGATCGGAAGGTTTGGAACGTGACTGCGCCGTTCGAAGGTATCCTGCGATTATCACTTCTTTCATAACACCGCTCCAATTTTGTTGAAATACTTATACGGCATCTTGCGTCTCGGCCGATCGGGTCTACCGCTTCACCGCACGGTTCAGCGGCATCACCATGCCGTACTGAAGCCCCGTTTGATAGCAGTCTCCTGTTGCTTCAATCACGGGGAGCACCATACTCTTCCTTCAATATAATTCAGATCCCTGCATGATGCCGCCGTCGCTCGCGAGTACTCGGGAATCCGGCCGCGATACTTCTTGTGCCGCCGGGCGTTCCCATAACTTATCTGGTATCAGATCAATACTTAACAAAACGATACAATGTCAGCATCATGACGCCTGCGACACAACTCACTATAGCCAGTGCGACAATACCCATGTAGAAACTGCCGGTCGCGGACACCACGCCGCCCAGGATTACCGGTCCCAGCCCCCCGCCGATGAGCATGGTAAGACCATTGTAAACGCCGATTCCGATGGCGACACTTTTCCCCGGCAGGATGTGCTGTGCGATCGCGAACTCATTCGCGGCGTATGTCATCGAGAAGAAGCTTGCGATCGCGAATACCGCGATCATTCCCGCGATTGTACCCATGTTTATACTGAGGAAGACCAGGGCCGCTGTAATAAAGGGCCCCAGACAGGAGACGACAACCCGTTTGTTTGTCTTATCTCCTAAATACGCCCATACCAGGACTCCGATCAGACTTAACCCCATGGGAAGTGATACCGCATACCAGAGGTCATGGAACGGGAGTCCCCGTTCACTGGTAAAATACGTCGGTAACCAGTTAAATATGCCATGGGCAAAGGCATTATTGGACGAGCCGCAAAGGACCGCTACCCAGAACGGGCGCGATTTGATAAACGGCCTTACCTTGGCCCACATGGTGCTTCCGGCATCAAGCTCTTCTTTCTCCATTCCGCTTTTAATGTATGCTATCTCCGTGGCACTGATACGGGGATGATCTCGCGGTGTATTGTAAATAAATCTGTATATCAGCGGAATGGATACCGTCATTCCGAGTATCCCGAGGACCCCGAACATCCACCGCCAGCCGAGCATCTCCACCATCGGAACCATCAGGATTGGTCCCAAGAGGGTTGAAGCAAATATTCCGGCGGTGTATATCGCGTTTCCGCGGGAACGCTCGCTCATGGGAAACCATGCCTTGGTTAGCATGTTCATCATTGGATAATGAGTCCCTTCTCCCAGGCCGAGCAGGATGCGCGTAATGATGAAAGGCACGAATAACAGGCCTACGACCCCGCCGAGAGCCGTAAAAACCGACCAGATTGTAACCAGGCCGAAAAGGCTTTTGCGCGGTCCGAATTTTTCGGCAAGGGGACTGATAAAAATATTCGCCAGCCCATATGCTACATAAAATATGCTTATGAGCATTCCTCCGTATTGCCCGGTCTCGGCCGCGGTCCATCCATAACCTTCCGCTATCTTGGGAAGGGCCGGGCTAACGTTTATCCGGTCAAAGTACGCGATAATAATGGTAATGAACAGGACACTCGGTATTGACCATCTCACCTTCCCGCCGGTTGCTGTAACATCCTTCGTAACCATACGATCCTCCTTTTTTAATATCGTACTGAAGAAAATGTTGGTTCCCGAGAAACGCAATTCCTGTGGGTACCAGTACTGCAGGCGACATCCGTCATCGCACGGTGCCGTTGGTTAAGTCTATACATTCCATAAGCACCAACGCACACGATATGTTTCCTCCATAATGGTAACACTGCTTCATATGGTGTGGAAGTTTTCGGGGAACGGGACTTACCTGAAAACTTAATCGTGTCGGCGGCGACTATCATGCCGTCACTCTCTGATTCCGAGCATCACGCGCGCCTCTTCAGGCGACGCGACCCCCCTTCCGGCAATCCTCGCGAGGTCCTTCACCAGTCTTACTTGGTCCCAGCTTCCCCGGGCCAGAGAATTGTCCGGCATGCGGACATTGTCTTCCAGTCCCACGCGCACGTGTCCGCCTGTGATAATACTCATGAACGCGGCCGGGATCTGGTGCGGCCCTACACCACACACGCTATAGGTGGAACCTTCCGGCACCATGTTGACGAGAGAGAGGTGCAGCATCGGGTCAAACGCCATCCCGCCTGCCACGCCGTACACAAACTGGAAATTCAAAGGATGTTTAAAAAGGTCCTTCTGTTTATCCAGGAGAAGCACATTACTCAGGCCGCCCGGATCAAAGATCTCGAACTCGGGACGGCTGTTCGCCTCGAGTATTTTCTTTGCCCAGAAGACCTGGTCTTTGAATGTATTCTGATATATGAACTCG
>JBFZEY010000538.1:0-4651 GCA_041306625.1 Spirochaetota bacterium
CGAGCGCGCGCGGGCTTTCGCGAACCGAACAAGCCGGTGGCCTCCTTCCTGTTCGTGGGGCCCACGGGCGTCGGCAAAACCGAGCTCTCGCGCCAGCTCGCCCTGGTGATGGGCGTTTCGCTCCACCGCTTTGACATGAGCGAGTACCAGGAGAAGCACACGGTCGCCCGGCTTATCGGCGCCCCTCCCGGCTATGTCGGTTACGAGGAGGGAGGGCTCCTGACGGAGGCCATCCGCAAGAACCCCTACGCGGTGCTGCTCCTGGACGAGATCGAGAAGGCGCACCCCGACATTTTCAATACGCTCCTCCAGATGATGGATTACGCCACGCTCACCGACAACAGCGGGCGCAAGGCCGATTTTAGGAACGTCGTCATCATCATGACCTCCAACGCCGGCGCGCGCGAGCTGGCAAGATCGAAGATCGGCTTCGGCGATGAGATCGGCAACCCCGGCGCGGTGCTCGGCGCGGTCGAGCGCATCTTTGCGCCGGAGTTTCGCAACCGCCTGGATGCCGTCATCACCTTCTCCGGCCTCACCGAGGAGATCGTGCAGAGCATCGTGAGGAAGGCGGTCGGCGAGTTCGCGACCCAGCTCGCTGAAAAGAAAGTGGAGCTCACACTCACCGACGAATGCGTGCGCTGGCTCGCGCACCGGGGCTACTCGCCCGAGTTCGGCGCGCGCGAGATCGCGCGGCTGGTACAGGACAAAATAAAGCGCTTCTTCGTCGACGAGGTGCTGTTCGGTCGGCTCGCCGGCGGCGGAAAAGCCGAGGCGACGATCGAGAACGACGAGGTGGCGATACGCATTGTCGAGGGCGGAACTCCCGCAGCCTGAGAGGCCCCATGCCGATCTACCGCCTGTGCGAGGACATTGTCTTCCCCCCGCCCGAGCTCGCCGCGGATGGAGGAGTCCTCGCGGTCGGCGGCGACCTTTCCCCCCGGCGCCTCGTCGAGGCCTATCGCAACGGCATATTCCCCTGGTATTCGGACGACGACCCGATCATCTGGTGGTCGCCCGACCCGCGGTACGTCCTGTTTCCCGACGAGCTGAAAGTCTCACGCAGCATGCGACAGGTCATGAAACGAAACAGTTTCACGATCACCTTCGACCGTAACTTCCGCGGCGTCATCGAGGCCTGCCGCTCCCGGCGGCGCCGTCACGAAAAGGGCACCTGGATAACCGACGACATGCTCGAGGCCTATAGCGAACTTCACGAACTGGGGCTGGCACACTCGGTTGAAGCGTGGAAGGACGATCAGCTCGCCGGCGGTCTCTACGGCGTTTCGCTCGGCGGGTGCTTCTTCGGCGAGTCGATGTTCGCGGCGGTGTCCAACTCCTCGAAGGCGGCGTTCGTCACGCTGGTGAAGGAGCTTCATTCCCGGGGATTTACGCTGATTGACTGCCAGGTGCATACGGCGCACCTGGAGAGCCTGGGGGCGCGGGCGATACCGCGCGCCGAATTCATGAGGCTGCTGTCGGAATCGCTGAAGCTGCCGACGCTCCGCGGGAACTGGGGCGCGCTCGCGAGCGAGCCTTAGGCGCTACCGCGAAAAGGACGGCCGTCAACGCGCCATGGACTCGAAGACGGCGTCGAGGTGGGCCTTGAACGCCGTATAGCGGTCGCGCGGCGTGATGCCCGACACCACGAGCGCTCCCTGCGCTTCGCCCAGCACATAGACCTCCATGACGTTCCGCCCGGGGCTTCGGGCGAGCGTCCAGAAGTAGTCGAGGTTTTCCTTCTTGCCCCATCGCTGCCTGACGATTCCGGCACCGCGTTCCTTCGCCCAGCGTGCGCTGATCTCGTTCAGCATTCTTCCTTCCGACTGGACGCGCGCGATGGTGATGCTCGCCGATTTGTCGGCACTGGTGTAACGTTTGATGATCCCATCGCCCGCCTCGTCCGCGGCCGGTTCGCTTTCGAACCATCCCGCGGGGATAAGCGGCGAGAGGAGGTGCCCGTCGGATGAGGCGGTAGGCGGCGTGCCGGCGACACCGGTTTCCGGCGGCCGCTTCGCCTGCCAGATAAGGCGGTGGTACATCCCGGTGAGCCGGTGCGCCGCCTTTCGGTCGACCTCCTCCACGTTCAGGCCGTTCATCGTCCACGAAGCGATCGATATGGAAGGGGACTCTTCAAGCGCCTTGCGCCGTTCGGCGAGCCGCTCGAGCGAGGGCCCGGCGTGTATTTCAATCTTTCGTTGCCGGTAGTAATTGGTGAGCGTCGAGAGGCGCGATATCTCCGTTGCGATTTCGCGGCGAAGGTATGCGGCCGTCGCCCGTTCGGCGCGTATGACGCCGGTGTCGAAATGCTCGACCATTCCCAGCAGGGATTTTTTGGCGATGACCTCGTCGAGCCGGCCGGGTTTGTCGCCACGGGAAAGCCGGGATTCCATATCGTTGTACAGCTTCGCGTAGCGGCCAAGCGCGCCGCCCGTGTAGTCGAGCCGGGCGTACAGCGCCGAGTATTCGTCGAGCCTCTTCATCATCTGCTCGATTTCGAAATCGGCAGTCGCGCACCGGAAGGCTTCGGCGAGGCCCTCCTCCTTTTTGGCCGCGGCGGCGATGCTTTTTGAGAAAGCGGTCAGGCGCGCGCCGTTCGCTATTCGGGCCGCTTTCAGATCGTCGTTGAAGGACGAGCGTACGGCGCGCACGTCGCTGTGCTGCGCGGCGCTTAAAAAACGCAGGGCGTTTTTATCCAGGCTCATTGAATTCCCGGCGGCCCGGTAAAGCGACTCGATGTTTCGCGCGGCGAGCGCGTAGCGCCGCTGCAGAACGGGCTGTCGGAACGGGGCGATCGCTTCCCCTTCGACCGCGAGCATTTCCGCGAAGGACAGGTATTCCCTGTTCGCGGCGGCGCGCGCCTTGATCGACGCGACGATCGCTCCGCCGTCGAGGCCTCGCCCCGCGGAAAGCCATTTGAGATAGCGCAGGGACCTGAAAACGTACCCCTGGACGAGCGCCATCCTGTCGACGAAAACGGCCTTCGCCTGTAAAAATTCCTTTTCGTTCGCAATCCCGCCGCCCGGGTCGTCGTCCTTTATCCTCCGCAGGCGCTCCTCGCCGGCGATGAATCCGGCGCGCGTTTCAGCGGTGTACCTCTCAACGATCGATGAAAAATTCTTCCCGGCCGCGGTGAAAAAGGCCGGGTCCTCCCCTCCGCGGATCGAGGATACCGCCGCGCGGCGCGCCTCGTCCAGGTCGCGGAAAAGCATGGTGCCGTCCGGGTTTTTCGGTATCCGGAGAAACGCACCCTTGTCAGACGGCTCTCCACCCGCCGCCGTGTCGATGTTGCGGCGGTCGAAGTAGCGCAGGGCGGCCCTTGAGAAGACCAGGCGCTCGGTCTCCGACGGGTTGTCGAGCAGGTCGCGAAGTCCTGCCGGGGCGATGAACTCGCCGCCGGTATCGGCCATCTCCCTGAGATCTTTCATCAGCGAAAGCCGGTGGAGTATCCTCGATCGCGCTGACTGCCAGGAGGGGGAAGAGGACAGGTCGTCCGCCAGTATGGCGACGGCGGAGGGATTCATGAGTGCGGAGCATTCGGCCAGGGTCTTTTCCACGACGAGCCTGCGTACTTCGGCGGGCGACAGGGCGGACTTATCGGGCGCAATGCTCTCGCCGGCGGAGGCGATGACACGCGTGCGAAGGTCTCCGCTGGCGCGCATCGCCGCGGAAAGGAACGCCTCAAGCGTACAGTACTGCCATTCCACCTTCGAGACGTCCCTGGTGATGATAGCGTCGAGGAGATCGTCGTCGGCCGCGCCGAGGGAGGTCTTCATCATGCGCCGGATCTCGTTTTCGGCGGCGTCCCTTACCGCCCGGTAATTATCGCGATGCCCGGCCGAGGTCGTGATGTACTCGAGCAGGCAGGCCGAGAATACCGGCGCGGTGATGCGACCGGCGAATGTCCGTATTTCATCATCGGACCAGGCTTTGCCCTGGTGGTGCAGCGGGTCGCCGCCGCGCTCATGTTCGAATGCCCGTATGACCGCCCCGGCACGCTCGATATCGTTCCGTAGCAGTTCCCGTACCGCCGGACCGATCAGGGCGTTTTTTTCAAGGGACGCGCTTTCTTCGCGCAGGTTCCGAAGCCTGATCTTCCACCATTCGTGGCGCTGGCTGGTGTAGGCCCCGATCTCGGGAACCATGAATAGAATAATCAATATGACAGGAATAAGCTGCCTGCTCATCGCGTGCGCTCCGGTGCTGACGGATTTTCTGCCTTCAGTTACTTATCGAAAAAAAAACCGTTTTGGATTAGCACCGCATGCAAATACCGGATAAACCGGGTCCTCATGAAAACGCGGGTAAAAAAACTTTGACCGACAACGGCGGGAGGTGTAGCATCAGTCCATGAAAACGATGAAACGATGTGTATGGTCGGGCCTTCTGGCGGCGGTTTTCGCCGCGGGCCTTTTTCCCGCCGATGCCTCGTCGAAGACGCTGGTGGTGATGAATTTCAAGAGCGCGGGCGCGAGCCAGGAGCTGAGCGTGGCCGTGTCCGAGCTGTTGCGCGGGGTGATGGCCGGGATCGATGGGGCCGGCTTCACGCTCGTCGAGCGCGACCAGCTCAACGAGGTAATGAGGGAGCAGGGGCTTTCCCTGTCAGGGGCGATCGACGAGGGGAATTCCAAAAAACTCGGAAAGCTCCTTG
>JBFZEY010000539.1:0-9699 GCA_041306625.1 Spirochaetota bacterium
GGATCAATGATCAGATCAGGGAGCCGATGGTCAGGCTTGTTGGAGAGGAGGGGGGCCCCCAGGTCGTACCGACCGACGAGGCCATGGCTCTTGCGAAGAACAAGGAGATGGATCTCGTTGAGATTTCTCCGGACCAGGATCCCCCGGTCGTCAAGATCATTGATTTCAGCAAATTCCGATTTGAGCAGATTAAAAAGGCCAAAGAGGCGAAGAAAAAGCAGAAGGTCATTCACGTAAAGGAGATCAAGTTCAGGCCTTCAATCGATTCCAACGATTACAGGCACAAGGTCAATCATGCCAAGGAGTTCCTGGAGAAGGGCGACAAGGTGAAATTCACCCTTATGTTCAGGGGAAGGGAGATTGTTCATAACGAACTGGGCTTCAAGGTGATGGATAATATCCAGAAAGACCTCGAGCAGTCCGCCCTGGTCGAGAAAAAGGCTTCCATTGAGGGAAGGAATATAACGATGATAATGACGCCCGTGCCGTCGGTGGCGAAGAAGTAGCGGCGGGGGCTTTTCAGAGCGAGGAAAAAATGCCTAAGATGAAGACGAACAGCGGCGCTAAAAAGCGGTTCAAGGTCACCAAGAACGGAAAGGTGAAGCGGGCCAACGGTTATAAAAAGCATTTGCTCGAGGCGAAATCGTCAAAGCGTAAAAGACAGCTTCGCAGTCCCAGCCTCGTTCATGAGACCGAGCTCGCCCGCGTTCGACGCATGCTTCCCTACGGCTGATTTGCCGGGGGAGCCGATTACTGAAACATTTCGAGGGGAAGAGTTATGCCACGTGCAACAACCGGGAAGGTACATCATAAAAGGCGCGAGAAGGTCTTAAAGGATGTACAGGGCTTTTACGGGGCCCGAAAGAACCTTTTTAGAACGGCGAAGGACGCGCGGCGCAAGGCGCTGCAGAATTCCTATAAAGACCGCAGGCGCAGGAAGCGGGACTTCAGGGCGCTGTGGATCATACGGATCAATGCGGCGGCCCGCCTTAACGGTATATCCTACAGCCGTCTCATCGCCGGGATGGATCTGGCCGGTATTACCATGAACCGAAAACTGATGGCCGATCTCGCCGTGAGCGATCCGAACGCATTCGCTCAGATCGTTAATGCGGTCAAGGAAAAGCTGTCCTGAGCTTCACCTGTTCCGGACGCTCGGCCTGAACGCCGGGAGCATAAAATGCCTGTGAAAAAAAGCGCCCTCGTTGCGGCGCTTGTTTCATTTTTAGCCCTAGCGGCGGCCTCCCGGGCCTCGATGCCGCATACCGAAACGATCGCGACCCTGCCCGAGGGCACGATGGACCTGCTCGTCGAGGAGGAATTCTTTACCCACGACAACGGCTACCGTCGCGATACGTTCGGTATCGGCTTCGGGATCGTAGACCGTCTCTGCGCCCGGGTCTATTTTCAGTATCTGCATGATGGTTTTCCGTCTTCGCGCGACGCCGTTGTGGGCGATACGTTCGTGCGCCTGTGGTGGTACGCCGGCGGCGCCGCCGGCGGTGCGCTGCGCTGGGGATTGCTCGCGCTCTTTCGCTTTCCGACGGGTCCAAACGCCTATACCGACGAGCGATGGCGCAACCTCGCACTTGGAAACAACGAGCTGAAGCTGGGCCCGGTGGCCCAGTACCAGGCGGGCGTGCTGTTCTTCCATGCAAACCTGTTCTATGTTTTCAGGGAAAAGAATCGTGAAGGATTTTATAACGGGTTGTATCTGAATCCCGCTGAGAAGCAAACGTATAACAAGGCCTTCGGGCTCAACTTTATGTCCGATGGTACTTTCCTCTATTCGAAGCGGCTCGAGAACGATTACGCGGTCGCATCGCTCGCGCTGAACACCGACGCGCTTTACCCGTTCATCCCCTGGGTATCCGCCTATGTGTCCCGTCGTTTCGCACGCGTACGGGACGAAATAGAGGAGATTCCTGTTGAGGGGGCGCTCGTCAATCCGCTGTTGTTCTCGGCAGGCGCGCGCTACTTCTTCTCTTACAATACGTTCGCCGGAATTTCGGCGACGGTAAGCGCCGTCAGGAAACGGCAGTATCCCGGCGAGACGATAGGTATTGAAATGCGGCTTCAATTTTAGGATAAAAAACTTGATTATATTTCGGACCTGTGCGTATGCTTGAGTTGTCGCAAAACAGCGGGAAAGCCCGTTTATACTCTTTTTTATTGCAGGGAGTGGTAATTAACGCCGAAAATATGGTAAGGCAGTGTACCTGGCTTCACTGCTACCTGCTTTTTGGCTGGCGCGCTTGTTGCCGTTTCTGACAACGACCAGGTGCCAACAATAATGATGGAGGTATCAAAGGAATGATTTCCATGCAGCAGCTCGAGGAGCTTGAAAGCAGGATAATAAAGGCGCTGCAGCTTATCGGCGACCTGAGGACTGAAAACTCGAAACTCGAGAGCGATAACGAGTCCCTCAAAGTCGTCGCCGAGGAGGCGAAGCTGAGCCTTGAGGAAAAAGAGCAGGAGCTGGCCCTCATTCAACGCGAGCTCGACGAGACCGCGCGTGAGCTTGCCGAACTGAAGGGCAGGGAGGACGTGCTCGAGAAAAAGATCATCGAGCTGCTCGGCAAGATGGACGCGCTTAAAAGCGGCTCCGCCCCGATCTTCGAAAGCGGCACGCGCGCCGAAAGGCCCGCCGCACGCGGATCGGCGCACAAGAGCGCATCGCGCGTCGCTCCTGCCAGGGAAGAGGTCAGCGTTGAGACCGTTCGAAGCGGCGATGATATCGTGATTTCCGACGGAGACGACGATATCATCATTATCGACGACGACACCGCGTTCGCTGACGCGGACGTAAGGGTCGAAGCCGTTTCCGGCAGGTCGGGCGCCGAGGACGAGATCATTCTCCTCGACGAAGGGGCGGATGAAATAATAATCGATGACGTCGACAGCGAACTGGTCATCATCGACGAAACGGAAAAGGGAAAATCCTCCAAAAAGAAGAAGGGTGCGTCTTTCGACGAGCTCTCCCTGGATGATGATTTCCTTATAATAGAAGAGGACGGCAATTAGGCGCGATGTGAGCGCCGAAGGCCGCAAAAGGAGGTAGCCGATGGAGAACAGGGCCAAGGTTTCCATCTACGGCGGTACCTATTCAATACAGGGAGAGGCGGCGCCGGAATATATCGAGCGACTGGCTCGCTTCGTGAATGAACGGATGGAAGGAGTGGGCCGAAGCCTATCGAACGGCACTCCGCTCCAGGTGGCGATTCTTGCGGCGCTCAATATCGCCGATGAATACATGCAGGTCAGGGACCTCAAGGTAGGGCTGACCGGCGAACTGGAGCAGAAGACGAGACAACTCATCTCGCTTCTTGATGAGGGTCTTATCGGTGATATATTCTCGCAGTTTGAAGCCTCACGGTCGCACCCGCCGCTTCCCTGAGCACCGCGCGGCGGGCCCCCTCCCGCAGGGGCGCTTCCCGCTCTGTGCGGGCGCATGATGATGCCCGGGATGCGAGCCCGCTACGGGCGTATACATCACCCCCGGTTCCAGCGCCGTAAAACGCGTCGTTTATAATCTTTTCCTTTACCACGACAGGCATATCTTCTATACTGCTCCGGCTGGCTCGAGGATATTTTTTACACTTTTTACCATAAACTGGGTATCTAGAGTAACTGATGAGTGAAGTTTCTGTGACCATCGGCGACGAGGATCTGGTCAGACAATTCAAGAAAGGTGAACAAAAAGCCTTCGATGAATTGTATCTGCGATATGCGTCCCGTCTCAAGCGACTCATCATGTATTCCCTTGGAGATGCTGACGAATCCGAGGACGTTCTGCATGATGTGTTCATGAGAGTGTTTCTGCATATCGACTCGTTCAATACCGACATGGCCTTCTCGTCGTGGATTTACCGTATCGCCGTCAACTGCTGCAAGAATTATCGCAAGAAGCGCATGAAGGAAAAGTCGACGGTCGGCGGGGACCAGATGGACGGCATCAACTCTCCCGAGGGTTCACCCGAGGAGCTGTATATCAGGGAAGAGGACATGCGCGAGTTTTACCTGGCAGTGGACTCGCTCAAGGAGAAGTTCAAGACCGTGTTCTTGCTGAGGTTCGATCACGGGATGCAGTACAGCCAGATTTCGAACGTACTGGATTGCCCGGAGAGGACGGCGAAGTGGCGCATGCAGAAGGCCGTCGAAAAGATCGCGGACCGGCTTAAGTCGAGAAACGTGGTATAATTACCGGGGGTATACAGAGTAACGCTGATGGGAGCCGGGGGAATGGAGCCGCATATCGAAAAGGAAATAATCGCGATCGTCGAGGGGCTTCGCGAGGACGGGCGCTGCTCCGATGCCCAGGCGCGCTCTCTCTCCTCGATTTTTAAACGCTCGCGATTCGATGATCCGCCGATCGATGCACCGCGCGGTCTTTCCCGCGTGCGCTTCGAGGCGGCGCGAGTACGCGGACGGCATACGTCTGCGCGGGCGTTTACCGCACGGACCAAGGTACTTATGGCCGCTGCTTCGGTTTTCATAATCGCGGGTGCCGCTTTTCTTGTTTTCAGTACGGGTGATGGGATCATCCCCCCCGAAACGGCGGCGGAGGCCGTCATCGGTGACGTTACGTTCGAACGCAGCGGTACGGTCTCGGTCCTCGAAGCGGGTGCGCTTCTTGGCGGCGGCGATATGGTACGCACCGGTCCCCGTTCGTTCGCGGATCTCCGATTCAGGGATGAAGTTATTATAAGGATCAAACAGAACTCGCTTTTCAGAATAGATCGGCTGGCCCGCGACAGGAACGGCTCACTTCGCGCCGGTCTGGACCTTTCGGCCGGAACGGCACTTTTAAGTTTTAAAAAGCTGCAAAGGGGCGACTCCGCAGAGGTGCGCACCCCGACATCCGTGGCGGGTGTACGCGGCACGAGTTTCGGCGTTTCGGTTTCGGAAAACCGGGATGTTCGCTTCGAGGTCCTCGAGGGTACGATCAGCGTGCGCGGAAGGGTCGTCATCGACGGGGCGGGGCCGACGGATGAGACGGCGCGCGGGGTACTGGAAGGAGTCGAGCGCAGGCTCGCGGAGCGGGCGGTCGCCGTGGAGGCGAACGAGGTGTGCGAGGTGAAGGAACGCGACGCACGCGCCCTGGCGAAAAAAATCGAAGAAATCCTGCTCGTGCTTCCGGAAAAAGGAAGACGCGCCGAAGAAAGACGTCTTGACGATGCCATAACCAAAATAGCCGCGGAAACGGCGACCCCCCGCATCTACACCGCCGTCGAGTCGCCGCCGGCCCATTTCCTCGAGCTCAAGCAGATGGCGATCATCAGGGAGGGAGGGGGCGAATCCGTCGTGACCCGGTGGGAGAGGGAGCGCCCCGTTGAGTTTGACCAGAACGCCTGGATGGACCGGGCGAGGGTCTCATACGTTATTACCGACGACGCGCGACAGCTTTTCATAGCGGTCGGAGCGAACGGACGCATTGACGCGCTCCGGCTCGGGACCGTGGTGTGGCGCTTCCGGTGCGGCTCGCCGGTTAACGCGCAGCCGGTTTCCGACGGCGAGATTGTTTACCTTGCCACGGCAGACGAGCGCATTATCGCCCTTTCGCTCGATAACGGCAAGGAGCTATGGAGCAGAAAGATCGACGGCGTACTGCATTTCGGAGCACGGCTTTCGATAGGCGGGGACGGGATCTACGCCGCCACGGCGAAGGGCCGGCTATACCGGTTCAACCGCCGGGGCGGGGAAGAATGGAGCCTTAGGCTTCCCGCGGCCTCGTACTCGACACCGGTCCTCGACGGCAACCTCCTTTTCGTGCCCGTACAGGATGGAAAGATACATGTTGTCGATACCGTGCTCAGGATTGTCGTTATGAGGATTGATTCGGGGAAGATAATAGGCTCATCGGTCATCGTCCGGGGGGATCGGCTATATTATGCGAATTTTGATGGCGTCGTCGCCTGCCACAACATCAGGCGCGATGAAACCGAATGGCGTTACCAACTGAATGGAGCCGTAACCTCCGATCCCGTTATAGACGATGGCTTTCTGTTTGTTGTTTCCTCCGGTGGAGACGTGGTCAAGCTCTCGCTTGACGGCAGGGTGGCCTGGCGTGCGGACCTGGGCGGTCCCGTTGACAGAAGCCCGGTCGTAACGGGGTCGAGCCTGTACGTTCTGTCGCGGCGTGTGTTCTATGTTTTTGACACGGAGAAGGGGACGGTGCAGTGGTCGCTCGTTACGCCGTCTGAATCGGCCTCGAATATGGCCGTGGCGGGCACAATGATGTATTTTGGAACCGAAGAGAACGGAATATATCGGATTAAAAAATAAACTTGCGGGACTGTGTGCCCGCGTTCATTTGGTGAGTTTCACGGAAGGTCATGTCGTAAAAAGGAGGGATTATCATGAAGAGGATAACGGCGATTGGACTTGCGGCGTTTGTCGCCCTCTCGATTTCATGCGCCAAGAAAACCGAGAATCAGTCGAGGGCGGTGGTCACGTTTATCATAGGAGAAGTGCAGGTTTTTAAAAATAATGCCTGGGGCGGTGCCGAGGCGGGTGCCGAACTCTACCAGGGTGACCGGATCAGGACAAATGCGGGAGCGACGGCCGACGTACAGATCGGTCAGAGCGTCGTGCGCGTCAAGGAGAAGAGCGAGGTCGCCCTTGCCGCCCTTTTTATGGACCGGTCCACGGGCGCGGAAAATACCTCTCTCGAGCTTGCGGTGGGAACGGTGCTCGCAAAGCCGCGGAAGCTTGTCAAAGGTGAAAGTTTCATGGTGAAGACCCCCACGGCCGTCGCCGGTGTCAGGGGAACCATGTTCATGGTCGAGTCGAACGCCGCGAAGGACACGCGCGTCGAGGTGGTTGACGGTAGAGTCC
The DNA here is from genome assembly GCA_041306625.1 of Spirochaetota bacterium. Classification (GTDB taxonomy): domain Bacteria; phylum Spirochaetota; class UBA4802; order UBA4802; family UBA5368; genus MVZN01. The sequence continues at coordinate 6,838 of JBFZEY010000539.1, forward strand.
AGGTTTCAAAGCGTATTGCCGCTATCGAAAATATCGAGAGCGATGCGGTGAGGGACTCCGATGCGGTAAAGAAGATCGAGGCCCACATCGAGGAGAGCTCGGTGACCGTCACGGAAAACAAGGCCGTAAAGGTTGAGGCAAAAGAAGTCGCAAAGGTCAATACACAGGTTGAAAAAATGGTGCTGGCCGTTGCCGCAGTGGAAGAGAAGAGGGTCGACGCTCCCCCCGTTGAGATAGCCAGGGTCGTGAATGAGATCGCGGCGGTAAAGGCCATTACGGCCAGCGAGGTACGGGACGAGACTTCCTTAAAAAAAGAATTCGAAGAGATGAAGCTCGTCGAGTTAAAGGAACCGGTTAAAGAGGCTCCGGCAGAGAAGGGACGCGTTGAAATTTCCGTAAAGCCGGAAAGTGCGCTCGTCTATCTCAACGGCGAAATGGCGGGTTCGGGCGATATCTCTCTCGAGATGGCTCCCGGGGCCTATTCACTGCGGGTCGAGGCAGAGGGCTACGAGATTTTCCAGAAAGATGTAGTTCTCGCGGCCGACAGGCCGGTGAAGGAGAAAATCGAACTCGCGCGCCTGCGTCCACTCGACAGGGTGCGCTGGAACCTCGACGTTAAATCCCCGGTAAAGGAGATGGCGTATTCGGGCAGAAGGGTGTTCGTCGCGACGGGAAACGGCGTGCTCATGGCTTTCGAGCGTGATAACGCCTCGAAGGCCTGGGAAAGAAAAACCGGACCGGTAATTTCGGGTCTTGGTCTGGGGAATAACGCGCTGTATTTCGCCACCGCGGACGAGAAGCTCAATGCGGTATCTATGGAAAAAGGAGAGCCACTCTGGAGTGAGAATCTCGACGGGGCCGTAATAGATACCATGACGGCCGTTGTAACGCCGGCGGCAGTATATATCGCGACAACGAAGGGGATGGTGTATTCCTTCAATCTGAAAGGAAGGCAAAACTGGAAATTCAACGCGGGCGCCGGGGTTTTCGAAACGCCCATGCTGGTAAACAACCGCCTTCTGGTTTCCGGAAGCGATGGCAAGCTCCATTCGCTCGCCGCGCAATCCGGGAAGAAACAGTGGGTGGTTGACCTGGGTGCGAAATTCAGGCTCGCATTCCAGCGAGGTACGCTCTATGCTGTCAGCTATTATGGCGCGGTAACCGCACTTGAGATGGACAAGGGCACCGAACTGTGGAAGAAGGATCTCGCCGATACGTTTGTCACCGCACCGCTCGTGTTCGAAAATCGCATGGTCGTGGCCGGCATGAAGGGCGCCGTTACCTGGCTGAACCTCGATAACGGTTCCATCGTCGCGAAGAAAGCACTGGGGGGGGCCGTTCGGAACTCGATGGCCCTGAGCGAAGGAGTTCTTTACATATCAGCAAACGATACGCTCTTCGCGTTAGACGCCTCCGGCGGGGGCGTACAATGGAAGCACCAGGCGAAGGGAAGGATCAGCACTTCGGCGAGCATAGTCGGCAACGAGGTTTACGTGGGGCTTGACAACGGGCGGGTGGTATCTCTGAATCGAAACATCGAAAGGGGCAGGCAGTAGCTCATGAGGGTCGTTTCGTATAACAGAGACCGCATGTAAGGCAGTTGGCCCTGTCGCAGACCGGAAGACAGGGCCGGCCTGCCGGCTCGATTTCAATCGGAAGATCGCGCTCGACAGGAGAGGGCGAATCCGCGGCCAGGAGGGCAGCCCCGTAGGCGGCGGTGATTTTGTTAGCGCCCGGGACCACCACCGGAAGATTGAGTCGTTTTTCAAACGAGCGCCTCATGGCCTCCATTTCGGAAACGCCCCCGCAGAAGAGTACCGGGCCGATGATGTTCATTCCCGAACCGAGGTCGTTAAGGAAGTTTTCGCTCACCGCGTCGAAGAGCCCCGCGGCGATGGATTCGGCGCTCCAGCCCCTCTGCTGCAGGTTTATCATTTCGGTTTCAACGAAGACCGTACAGCGTCCGGTGAAGCGCGCGGGATGCTTCGACCTGAGTGCAAGTGTCGAAAGCTCCATCGGAGTGATGCCGAGCCGGTGGGACTGCTGTTCAATAAAGGCGCCCGTACCCGCCGCGCAGACCGAATTGAGCCTGAAGTCGCGGATCTCGCCCTCTTCAAGCGATATCAGCTTCGAGTCCTGCCCGCCTATCTCGACAATGCTCCCGGCGTCCGGCATGAGCGAACGGACCGCTTTCCATGTGGCGGTTATCTCGTTTTTCACCAGGTCGGCATTCAGGCAGTCTCCAATGAAGTTCCTGCCCGAGCCGGTGACGCACAGCGAGCGATACCGGCCGAACCCTGCATCGCGTGCCCCCCTGCACAATTGTGCGGTTGTACCGGCGGGATCGCCGCGATGGTACCGGTAGTCGGCGTGGAGTATTTCCCCGCCGTTGGTAACGACCAGCTTCGCGCTGATCGATCCAATGTCGATTCCAATATGCATGCGTTTCCCCGGGTAATGCCGGCACCGATCGGCTTAATTTTAGTATCGCGGACGACCGTATATGATCAAGCATAATATGCCGGTAAGGTGCCATGCTTTGCCATAAATCAGGCGGTTTTTTGATTGATTGAGACCGCAAGGGGGAGAATCGATTCACTGAGGCCGTATCGGCTGTAAATAACGGACCATTTACCGGTGAACACCCCGGGGTATGATAGGTTTATACCTCAGGCAGGCATGTTTGCCCGGCGGCAGCTGCGTTTTGGTCGGGCTTTATTCGGTATTTTCCGCGGAACACGCGGAGATGAAAGGAATGCGGGGGGGGAAGTATTCGGATCGGGCGGCAGGTTTGATCGTAAAAAAAGCTTGAAAACGAAAAGGCGTGATTTATTATAGAAGGGGGACAGGCCGATTATATCA
>JBFZEY010000540.1:0-7132 GCA_041306625.1 Spirochaetota bacterium
GGTGATGGCGGTGATCATAATCGGCATTTTAATGATATACTCGGCCGGCTTCGATCCGATAGACCGCACGAATAACGGGCTTTACAAGCGTCAGATCGTCTGGTTTATCATCGGCTTTATCCTCATGCTTATGATGACGTTCGTACGGTACAAATCGCTCGGCGACTATTGCCTTTACATTTATTTTTTCATACTGCTGCTCGTCATATTCACCACGTTTTTCGGTACGCCGATCAGAAATACGCGGGCCTGGCTTACTTTTGGATACTTCTCGATCCAGCCGTCCGAGTTTATGAAGCTGGCTGTGGTCATTGTGCTCGCCAAATACCTCGAGCTCCGGGAGCGCGACATACGGCACCTGCGGGAGCTCCTCGTGCCCACGGCGGTCACGGCAGTGCCGGTGTTTTTCATCATTATGCAGCCGGATTTCGGCACGGCGATGATTTTCATACCCGTGTTGTTCTCCATGCTCTTTATCGGCGGCGCCGACGTTTCGCACCTCGTAGCGGTCATCAGCATCGCGGCCATAGCGCTTATATTTCCGATGGTGCTTACGTACAGGGAATGGGTGGCCGACCAGGACACGAGTATAATCGTCAGCTTTTTCCAGGATTACGGCCTTCTGTTTACGGTGGCTGGTTTCCTGATGGCGGTGTCCATCACAACCTATCTGCTCCACTTTTTCCTGATTAAAAAGGTTTTCAGGAAGATATACATCCCATCCATCGTCATTTCGCTCGGTCTTTTCTTCTCTGTGGTAATCATGCGCTTTCTGAAAGATTATCAGAAGAAGAGAATCCTCGTATTTCTGAACCCGGACCTCGATCCGCACGGATCCGGGTATAATATTATCCAGTCCAAGATCGCGATAGGATCGGGAGGATTTTTCGGGAAGGGATTCCTCAACGGCTCCCAGGCCCAGCTCGGGTTTTTACCTGAAAAATCCTCCGACTTCATCTTTCCCGTTATCGCGGAGGAATGGGGCTTCGCCGGTGCCGTCATCCTGCTCGGCCTCCTGTGCCTCATCGTTTTGCGCGGCGCGCAGATCGCCCTCGAGGCGAAGGATAAATTCGGCGCGCTACTCGCCGCCGGCATATCATCGATATTCTTTTTTCACATACTCATCAATGTGGGGATGGTGCTTGGAATCATGCCGGTTACCGGTCTCCCGCTCTCCTTCGTTTCCTATGGCGGATCGAACCTGCTCGTGGGGATGATTTCCGTCGGCATACTAATCAATATCCGGATGAACAAGTTCGTCTACTGAGTATCGTCAACACCTTGCATCTGATCAGGCTGTTTTGTGCGCCTGAAGGCTGCCACTATTATGGTGCAATACCGTTGACGAATAGCAAAATGGAGAACCAGGAGCCTCCTTATTCCGCTCGCGGCGAAAAGCATCTAAAGCCCGGGCTTCCGATGAGGCCATGGTATACTACTGTACCGTCGTCCTACTGCATATTTTAATATAAAAAAGGATTGAAACTTTCATAATTAGGGGCATTATTAAAAGAATTTCGGCATGGACCGGAGCCAGGGGGCTTCAGCCGTATTGAACCGACGCGGGGAATCGTAACTTCCTGTTGAGCGGAAAGGACGCGCGCATCCTTCTACTGATGGACGGGCTATGGTAATAAGGATCATATTATTGCTGCTGCAAATATCCTTCACCGCGCACATATACTTTCTTATTCAGTACGTGCTCAGGAGAGAAGGCAGGTCGCTGCGGCGTTTCATCAACACCGCCATTGGTAATATCGTGCTGGCGGGAGCCCTGACGGTCGTGGTGATATTCCGCCCGGACCTTATACGCAATGTGAACCTGCAGTTTCTTTTATGGATGATGGCGGGCCTTATCATGGTAATCATGATTATGATCAAAATCACCATACTCAGAAACATGTATCGGCGCTCGCAGGACCCCGAGAATTATCATTTTAATTTTTTCGGCAAAAAGGTTCTTCACTCGAAAGTCGTTCTGCAGGAGGAAATATACATATTTCTTTTTACGATACCTTTTTTTCTTTTCTGCGGCGCATATTTCTTCGCACGCCTGGTTAATCTAATCATGTTTGGACAGCTTTGACGGTCCGGGACGCGAATGAACGGTGTGCTGCCATTTATCGCAGTGGACGGAGCGGGCAGGGGGGCCGTGGGTTTGAGCGGAGATAAAATATTAGTGGATTTTTTCCCATGAACAAAATACGTTGTATATAAAACACACCATATGGGGGTTTGCCATGCCATTGATTACCGATAAAGTAAAGGAAAACGCCGAAAAGTGCAAGCGTTGCGCTTTTCTTAAGATTAGAAATATCAAGCTTGAGAAGAACAGCGTACTCTTCGACGAGGCGGTCATCACCATGGAGGGGATCTATCGCGCAAGCTGCGCCATGTGCCCGTTCGCCAAGGATTTTGAAAAAGTGTTCGGGATGAAACCGTACGATTATTTTCCTATGAAGAACGTAGTGGTTAAAGACTAGACGTGACGGTCCGTGATTGGATAATGAAAAAGCCGTAATACTTCTCAGCGGCGGTCTTGACTCGGCGACCGCCGCCGCCGTGGCGGTACGTGAGTCCTCCGCCTGCTCGGCGATAACGTTCAGATACGGACAGCGCCACAGGGCGGAAGTGGAATCCGCCCGGAAACTCGCCGCATTTTTCGGCATAGCGACGCATCTCATAATCGATATTCCCGTCGATATTTTTCAGCGGACCGCGCTGATTCCGTCTTCAGGGATCGATGTACCTAAAAACAGGGACCTTTCTCGAACGGATGCCATTCCCGACACCTATGTGCCGGCCAGAAACACTCTTTTCCTCGCGTACGCTCTTGCGTTCGCAGAGTCCTACGGTATCCGTTCCATTTTTATCGGCGTAAACGCGCTCGACTACAGCGGCTATCCCGACTGCAGGCCCGGGTACATAGCCGCCTTCGAGCGGATGGCCAATCTGGGGACAAGGGCGGGGGTGGAAGGAAGAGGCTTTTCCATCAGGGCTCCGCTGATCGCGATGGGTAAATCCGACATTATCAGGCTGGGACGTGATCTCGGCGTGGATTATTCACTTACGCACAGCTGCTACGATCCCGGTGAAGACGGCCTGTCATGCGGTGAATGCGACAGCTGTATTTTACGAAGGCAGGGGTTCATTGAGGCGGGTGTGACCGATCCGACCAGGTACAGGAAATGAGGCCACGCGCACTCTCCTTCTTCCGAGGGATTATTGCGGCAGCGGTGGATGTGCTGTTCCCATCACATTGCGTTTCGTGCGGGGCGGCCGTCTTCTATTCGGCGCACCTGTTATGTGCGCAGTGTCGTGGAAGGATAGAACCGGTGCGGGACTGCTGTCCGCGCTGTTCGGGAATTCTGACCGCTGAGGGGTGTACGCTGTGCGGGAACAGGCGGTTTTATCCTTCACGGCACATCACGGCCGCCGAATACGAGGGTCCGCTTGAGAAGGCGCTGCATGCTCTGAAGTTTTCGGGACGCCGGCGGCTCCACCGGCCGCTTGTCGGAATTTTGCATGCCGCTCTGGGCGAAACCGCCGCGGAAGTGGAAATAGTCACCTTCGTGCCGATGAATCGGAACAAGAAATGGGAGAGAGGGTTCAACCAGTCCGAGCTGATGGCCCGGCGCCTTGCCCGGCGGCTTGGCAGGCCGTATATCGCCCTTCTGGCGGAAAATCCGCGCTCGGCCACACAGAGAAAGCTGCATTCGCGCGACCGATATCTCAATGTACTGGGGCGCTACAGGGCTGTCAATTCAACCGCGGCATTCGGGAAGAGGGTGCTTCTGGTGGACGATGTGCTTACCACGGGGGCGACCATCAATGAGTGTGCCAGGATGCTTTTCTCGGGCGGGGCGTCTGACGTAATCGCGCTTACCGTTGCGCGGGCCGGAATAAAAAAACTTGAAAACCTCTGATTGTGGTATATTATTAGTAACCGCCACCGGCCTTCCGGCAGCGCCATTCTTTAACTACAGGGGAGATCTCCACCCATGAAGCGGATTTCAAATTAGCATGCGGAAATAATTGTTCTGGACGGCAGAATAGACCAGGACGCCTCCGAAGAGCTTGAAACGGCACTGCAGGAATGCATAAAAAGCGGCGAGTACAATATCTGCATCGACATGATAAATGTTAAGCATATATGCAGTTCTGCCCTCGGTGTGCTGGTGGCCGTCAAGCGAAAGATAAAGGACAAGGACGGGGACATCAAACTCGTCATTGTCAATGACAACCTGCTCAAACTTTTCCAAACAACAATGCTTGACAAGGTATTCGAGATATTCGAATCTCAGCGGGAGTGCATGAATGCCTTTGATTAATTTTTGCGGCCGGGGATATGCAGAAGCGACTTAAATCCGATCTCGCGCGGATTCTCGAACCCATAGAACCCTATCTAAAAAAGGTAGATGATCAGATCAGGGAAAGGCTATCGACGGGCGTGCCGCTCATCGATGAGAGCGCGATGTACCTTTTCAAGGGAGGGGGAAAGAAGATCCGGGCCTCCCTGGTGATTCTCTGTTCCGGGCTGAAGGCCGAACCCTCGGGCGACGCGGTCGATCTGGCGGCCGCTGCCGAAATTGTCCACTGCGCGAGTCTCATTCACGACGATATCATCGACCAGTCCCTGCTCCGTCGCGGCGTACCGACGGTTTCCCGCAAATGGGGGAGCCGCGTGGCCGTGCTGGTGGGAGACTACATGTACACCACGGCGCTCCGGGTTGCGGTTGGCGAGGGGGCGCGCAGCATGTTCCCGGTCCTGGTGGCCGCCACGAGCGATATGGTGAAGGGCGAGCTCTACCAGCTTGAATACGCAGGGATAGACCGCATCGACAAACACCATTATTTCACCATTATCGAGCTTAAAACCGCGCGATTTATGGCGGCCTGCATGAAGATGGGGGGAGTTAAAGGCGGTTTCTCCGAAGAGGAGAGCGATATTCTCTACAACGCCGGTCTCAACCTTGGATTTGCCTTCCAGATCGTTGATGATGCGCTGGACGTAATGGACGACAGCGCCATGACTGGCAAAGACGGGGGAAACGACTTCCTGGAAGGCAAGGTAACCCTTCCCTTCCTGCACCTCCTGGAAAACGTAGACGGTGACGAAAGGTCGAAGCTGACGGAATACGCGAAGAACCCGACCCCGGAGGGATGGGAGTATGTCAGGAGGCGGATACGGGAGGCGGGGGCGTTGGAGTATTCGCTCGAGGTGGCCATGGGCTACAACCGTAAACTCATTGAGTTGATGGGCGCGTTCCCTTCATCGCCCTGCCGGGATATTATTCTGGACCTTTCGAAATTTTTGGTTGAAAGAAATTACTGAGCCTGCAACCATTATCGGGCTGGCGCGTGCCGTAGTGCCGCCGGTGCGTTTTTAAGGAACCCGGAGGGAGGACGCATGATAACCAGGGAAAAGCGGGAAGTCCTGAATAATTATAATGTCGGGCTTGCGGCCTACAAGCAGCGCAAGTGGGATGAAGCCGTCAGGGCCTTCGAGAAGGCCCTGCAGTTCGATCCGAACGACGGTCCATCGACGTTGTATCTGGAAAGATCTAAGAAGTACCAGGAAAACCCTCCGCCCGCCGACTGGGACGGGGTTTTCATAATGACCACAAAGTAGAAGAAGGAAGGGCATGACTAAAAAGATCATCCAGGTCAACACCAACCCCGTCTATGAAAGCGGGATGATCGGCACCGTGTTCGCAAAGGACACGGAATTCTTCGGGGACCTCGTGTTTAAAAAGTCCCTCCAGATCAACGGCTATTTCGAGGGTGAAATCGTTTCTGAGGGATTTCTGGTTGTGGGCGAGGGCGCCGTTGTAAAGGCGAACGTAAAGGCCCGTACCGTGATCATACACGGAACGGTCCATGGAAATATCGAGGCGGTGGATCGGCTTGAAATACAGTCCAGCGGCAAGCTGTACGGCAATATCAGAACATCCAAACTTAAAATCGCCGATGGCGTCGTCTTTGAGGGAAAATGCGAGATGGTCAAGTCACCCGCCGGGTCTGCCCGGAAAGAGGAAGAAGTGAAGCTGGAAACGGCCTAGTCTTCTTTTCTCTCAAATATCCCGGGGCGGCGACTAAAAATCGCCGCCTTTCGACTTTTACGGCCGGCGAGTGCCGTATTCGGCGCCAGGGAGGTGATCGGTCATGAAACGCACCGAAGCCAGGCATTACAATAAAGAGCGGGAGGGCGGAGTCGAGTGCTCACTCTGCCCGCACAAATGCTCGTTAGCGGACGGAAAAACCGGCATTTGTGATGTGCGTACCAACATCGGCGGAACCCTCTATTCGGATATTTACGGCCGGGTAAGCTCGATCGCCATGGATCCGATCGAGAAGAAGCCCCTGTATCACTTCCATCCGGGCAGTTCCATACTTTCCATCGGCACCGTCGGCTGCAACATGAAATGCTCGTACTGCCAGAACTGGCATATCTCGCAAAACACCGCGGCGTCGACGTCGTATTACGAACCTTCGGCGATTGTACGAAGCGCCGCGCGGGAAGGCTCGATCGGCATCGCCTATACCTACTCCGAGCCGATCGTATGGTTCGAGTACGTGATGGACTGTGCGAAGGAGGCCCGTAAGACCGGTCTGAAAAACGTGCTGGTCACCAATGGCTTTGTGAACCCTTCACCGCTCGATGAGATCCTGGGACTGGTCGATGCCATGAACATAGACCTGAAGACCTTCAGGGACGAGACCTATAAAAAGTACCAGAAGGGACGGCTGGATCCCGTACTCGCTACCATAAAACGCGCGTACGGGCGTTGCCATATCGAAATCACGACGCTCATCGTTACCGGCATCAACGACGATATTGCAGAGATGCGCGATATTATCGACTGGATAGCTTCGGTCGACCGGAAAATTCCCTGGCATATATCGAGGTACTACCCCAATCACCGGCACGACGCCCCGCCGACGGAGATCGGGTTCATCATGAACGTATACGAGGAGGCCGGCCGGAAGCTCGATTTCGTGTATTGCGGCAACATCCCCGGCGGCCGCAACGGCAGCGATACCCGGTGCCCTTCGTGCGGCGAGATTGTCATCGGTCGAAGCGGTTACTCGACGCGGATTATCGCGCTCGATGACGGCCGCTGCGCACGAT
>JBFZEY010000541.1:0-2793 GCA_041306625.1 Spirochaetota bacterium
GGCCGGATACCATGTCGTGTATAAAGGCGAAAAATCATATAACGGTGTCGCCATTATAAGCCGACTTCCGCTGGATACGGTCTGGTACGGCTTCGACGGTGCGGGTGAAGACGAGGGCTCGCGCCTCGTCGCGGGCGTCTTTGCGGGTGTGCCGGTCGTCAACACCTACATCCCCCAGGGCACGGACCCGTCGTCGGAGAAGTTCGCGTACAAGCTTCACTGGTTCGAGAGGCTTCGGGAATTTTTCGATGGCCGCTTTTCGGCGAACGATCCTCTCGTCTGGACGGGCGATTTCAATGTGGCCCCCGAAGCGATCGACGTGCACGATCCGAAGCGGCTGCTCGGGCAGGTGGGGTTTCATCCCGATGAGCACCGGGCCCTCGCGCGCGTAAAGGATTGGGGATTCGTCGATGTTTTCAGGGCGCACCGTCCGGGACCGGGCGAATACACGTTCTGGGACTACCGGGTACGCGACGCCGTCGCGCGCGGACTTGGATGGCGTGTGGATCATATCTGGGCGACCGTGCCTCTGGCGGACCGTTCGATAAACGCCGGTATCGACGTCGGGCCGCGCATGGCCGAGCGACCTTCCGATCATACATTCATATACGCGGAGTTTGATGGATGGACCGGGGCGCACCGTGCATGATAGTGAGAGAGCGCGGGTGATGAATACCGCTGAAATGAGCGAAAGCCGGAAGATGGAGCTTGCTTCCCTGGCGTCGATGGTGTTCATCTGCATGCCCGTACGGCGTATCGACGCTGATATGCTCGATCTCGTCGGCCGGTACCGCTTCAACCTTGAAATCGGTATCGATCATTACGCGCTAGACCGATTTCCGCCGGCCCACTTCGCCGACCTCGCCGAAAAGTTCAATCGCCTCGGCATCGCCATGACCGTGCACGCGCCCTTCCACGAACTCTTCCCCGGTGCGCCCGACCGGCTGGTGCGCGAGGCGGCGATCGCCCGGCTCGACGCGGCCTTCGATCTCATGGCGGTCTTTTCGCCGCGTTCCGTGGTGATGCACCTCAATCACGAAAATCGGCGATTCGGTTTCGTCGCCGACGACTGGTTCGCGCATATCGTTCCGGCGATAGAGCGATACGCCGCTCGCTCCCGCGACATGGGGGCTGTCCTCATGCTCGAAAACGTGTACGAGGAGGGTCCCCGGGTGATGGTGCGCGTCCTTGAGGCCCTCGTTGGCAAAAGAGTCTTCCATTGTGTCGACGTCGGGCACCAGAATGCCTTCTCGGAAACGAAGCTCGGGGACTGGCTTGCCGCAACGGGGCCGTATATACGCCAGTTCCACCTGCACGACAACGACGGCACGGGTGACGCTCACGGGCCGATCGGGACCGGTACCGTCCGGTTCGATCTTGTTGCGGATTTTATCGGAAGGATGGATGTCCGGCCCCTGATCACGCTCGAGCCGCATACCGAGGAAAACATCTGGCGGACGCTCGACGGCCTTGAGCGCTCGGGCATCGTAGAGGCGCTTCTGCGGTTTTAATCGGCACCGTATTTCAGGAAGAGCGGGTGTGCCCTGGCGGCAAACGATGCTTTAGCGGAATAACAACTGGTGGGGGTGATGATATGACCGAAATACTGGTTACCGGCGGCGCCGGATATATCGGCAGCCACGTGGTCCGGGCTCTATCGCGGATGAACTATACGCCGGTTGTTTACGATAATCTCGATGGAGGATTCCGCGACGCGGTGGAGGGTTTCGATTTTATCAGGGGCGACATCGGTGATTATGACAAGCTCGCGCGCGTCTTCAAGCAACGCGATATCCGCTGTGTGATGAACTTCGCGTCATATATCGCGGTCGGTGAGTCGGTTGCCGATCCGCTTAAATATTACGATAACAACGTCGGTCGTACCATCGCTCTCTTCCGTGCGATGAAAGACTCCGGTGTGCAGAATTTCATCTTTTCTTCATCCGCGGCCGTTTATGGCGATCCCGATGCGGTGCCCATACCCGAGGAGAGCCCGCTTCGCCCATCGAGCCCGTATGGCCGGACGAAATTTTTCATCGAAGAGATGCTGCGCGACCTCGGGGCTTCCGATGGCTTTCAGTCGGTAAGCCTGCGCTATTTCAACGCGGCCGGCGCCGACCCTTCCGGCGATATCGGCGAGCGCCATGTGCCCGAAACGCATCTCGTCCCGCTGGTGCTTCGCGCGGCGATCGATCCAAGCTATGCAATTACCGTCTTCGGGCGTGATTATGATACGCCTGACGGAACGTGCATTCGCGACTATGTGCATGTGAACGACCTTGCCGATGCGCACGTGCTCGCCCTCCGGCGCCTGCTCGATGGGAAGGGTTCCGCCGTGTACAACCTTGGAAACGGCAGCGGATTCTCCGTGCTCGAGGTGATCGAATCGGCCCGCAGGATAACCGGGAAGGCCATTCGGGCGGTTGACGGACCCCGTAGAAGCGGTGATCCGGCACGCCTTGTCGCCTCGTCGCATCGGGCCGGAGACGAGCTCGGATGGATACCCGTGTTCACCGATCTGGACGGCATTGTCGAAACCGCGTGGCGATGGGAACGGTCCGGCAAAAGGAGGGCCTATTGAGAATACGCCGGGGTTTAAAATGCCGAACATACGGAAAGCGTGAACTTTATCCAGGTCGAGCGCCGGTGCTCCCGGTAATTGCGGCAACTCGATACGCGATGTTGTAATATCGCTCAATTCTAAATATATTGACAAATGCAGCCGCGGTGGCGATACAGAAGCGGCACGATATATTTCTGCGCAGGGGGCCTGGAAAATGGCTGATATCAGGA
>JBFZEY010000542.1:0-2625 GCA_041306625.1 Spirochaetota bacterium
GAACTAACCATCGCCCATAATGACGCGGAAAATATCATGGCCGCCATAATTGCTGATGTCCTGATTACTGCCATCTTAAATTTCGAACAGATGCGCGATCCTTCCGGGACGTTTGCATTTACCAAATCCATCCTCCTCGTTGACTGTCCGATGAAAGCTCCGGTTAATCTCTTAAATTCAAGGCCCTAGTATTCGTCAAGATGGTTGAATTCGGCGTTCTCGACCCATGACTCCTGCCTTGAGACGAATTCGACCATGTTGTCCATCAGGAAGAAATGCTTCCTCTCTTCATCGGCAAGGGCTTCGAAGACCCTCTTGCGGCCGGGATTTTTTTCCTCCTGCGCTTTTTCAGCGTAGAATTTTACGCTTCTTTCCTCCATCTCCCTCGCTTTTCTGTACATGTCCGCCTGGGGCTGGGAGACATCTATACTTTCGCCTTTTTCCCTGATCTGGGCAAAAACATTTTTCGCCTTCGAGAGGACTTCCGTTTCCCCGACGTCGGGACTGCCCTTCCTCATCTTCCGTATGACGTCCTGGTGGCCCTCCTCGTCGGAGGCGAGCGACAGGAAGATCGATTTTATCCCCTCGTCGCCGCTTTTCCCGGCGATCTCCAGGTACAGATCCCTTCCTTCTTTTTCCATACGCAAGGCGAATTCGAATATGTCCATCGCTTACTCCTTCGACGCCCCGGCAAGGCGCCTTATCGTCCAGGCCATGTTGCGCCCCAGCACCTTCATCGTCCTTACGCCCTCCTCGTCGGTCTCGACCTCGCCTGGATTGCGCCCGATTCCCAGGTTCCAGTAGATCGATCCGGGCACTATCATCTGGTTGATGAGGAAAAAATGGTTGATCGAATTGAAGACGTGAATGCTGCCGGCGCGCCGGACGGCGACCACGGCGGCGCCGACCTTGCGCCTGAGCATGTCGTCGTTCACCTTGGCGACCAGCCCCGCCCTGTCGATCAGAGCCTTGATCTCGGTCGAGACGTTCGCGAAATATGTGGGGGACCCGAGTATTATCCCGTCGGCCTCACGCATCAGCGATACGCATTCGTTTAGAACGTCGCCGCCGACCGAACATCGCCCGTCGCGCTTTTCGGCGCACTTGTAGCACGCCATGCACCCCCGGATCTCCCTGCCTCCGAGCTGGAAGACTTCCGTATCGAATCCTTCGGCGGAAAGCTCCGCCAGGACCATGTCGATGAGCATCCTGGTGTTGCCCTGCGCCCTCGGGCTTCCGTTGAACGCCACTACCTTCAAGCGACTCCTCCTTCCAAAGACACGGACAGGCCGCTTCATCGAACCCTGCTTCATCTTTTTTATCGGACGGTCAATTACCCTGATCGTAAGTATGCCCGAACGGCGTCAGCGCAAGCGACGCCAGCTTCATGTGCTGTTTCGCGAATGGAAGTCCCACGATCGTCACCGCGCAGATCAGCCCGAATAATAAATGTGTCACTGCGATCGCAAGGCCGGCAAATATGATCCAGATCACGTTCAACAGCGTCGAGAACATCCCGTGTCCCCATTCGGTCGTCCTTATTTCCTTGCCGAACGGAAGCAGGGCCAGTACGGACAACTTGATGCATTGGAGGCCGAATGGAATTCCGATTATGGTGATGCACAATATGACGCCTCCGAACATATATTCAAGGAAGAGAAGAAACCCTCCCCCCAGGAAGATCCAGAGTACATTGCCGACGACACTCATGCCTTTATCCCTCCTTCGGAGTAATTTTACACAATCCTGGTCAGATGAAGCTGATATCCTTTGTGGCAGCAGTGACCACATAACAGCGCTCGATGTTCGATGCGGTATCGGCCGGCAGGATGAAGAATCCCGGGCGTCCACGCTGGTACCCCGTCGTCGTCCCGAGCAGGACTTCGCCGTCCTTGAACGCGACCCTGATCGGGCGCCCGGCAGGGCGGCCTGACGGATCGAACTCGTTGCGTTCGTCATGCTTCGAGTCGCCAACGTAGTCTTTCACGAAAAAGAGCGCCTTCAGGTCCTTCGTGTGGATCTCCACGGGCTCTTCGTCGCCCAGGGCGGACGATACGCTCACATGGAAAAGGTCTTTTCCCGGGAAGAAGTCGGCAGTCACACCCTTGACCATGCGGCCGTCCGCGTATCGCGCCACTACCTTGTTCACCGGCTCCTCCTCTCGAAAAGCCAAACAGAATTATCAACCGCTTCAGTGTACAATCGACGGCTCTTTAAAAGCAACCGGTTATCATCGATCCATGACAAATACCCGTCGACGGCCGGATACGATCGCTTTAGCGATTCGGCCGCCGCAGCCTATTCCAGCAGCCCGAGCAGAACCGTTTCGACCGCAGTGTGCGTCATCAACCCGGCCTCATCCCCTCCGGCATTCACGGCTATCGCTACGGCGACGTCATGCTCCGGCATGAGATACATGACGGCGAAATAATACGTATTGCTCCCGTTGTGCCAGTAAAGCATCCCCTTGCCTGTCTGCGCAATTCCGAGCCCGCAGCCATAGTCTCCGACGGGAGTGTGAAGAACCTCGAACCCTTCGCCGCTCACAAGGCGAGGAGTTCCCTTAAGAGCGTCGAGATGCAGTTTCATGAACGCCGCGAGATCCTCCATCGTCATGCTCACGAA
>JBFZEY010000543.1:0-3910 GCA_041306625.1 Spirochaetota bacterium
CGAGCTTCATGGCCAGCGCGGTCTCACCGACAATCGCCGCCCTGCCCGCCGACAGCAGCGAAAACGGGTCGGACTTGCCCAGCATCACGTCGACCCAGTCCTTTGCCTCGTTTACCTCGAGACTGACCGTGGGCTTCTCGACATGCCCTTCTTTGAGCTCACATTTACCGTCTTTAATGATCGCCGTCCATACGCCGCCGCCCTCGCCGCCTATCTGATAGGTTATCGACGCATTGAGACCCGGAACGTTCTTGGGCTGAAAGCGGCTCACCAGCGAGCCGAACATGTCCAGGATGTAATCCTTCGTGGACATCTCCTTTTTGCCGATGACGAATTTCTTGAACATTTTCGCGGTCTTACCGAAGGCCCCGAAATCTCCCTCCACCTTCACCTTGCCCGATGTAAAGGCATTCACGCCGTCAACCTTACCGGTGTTGACGCCTACAAAGGTTTCGCCGTCAGCAACCATAATGGAAACGCACCCGGCAAGGTCGCCGGTCTTTTCCACCCTCATGTCACCGTCTTTCACTACCAGTTTCCACTTGCCCTCGTCCTTGATGTCATACCCGAACGAGGCATCAACGCCCTTCGCCCCATCGGGCCTGAACCGTTCGGGCATGGTATTGAATATATCTTCTACTTTTACGCCCCAGTATTCTGCCATATCATCCCCCTTACCAGTTGAGTTCCTTCTCGAGCATCGTGAGCACCGTCCACATGGTGCCGCCGAATCCCGACGCCAGCGCATGATTTACCGGTGTGGGAATCTGATGTTTGCCCGCGTCGCCGCGCACCTGGAGCGCCGCTTCGGCAATCCGCACCAGCGCGGTCGCCCCGATGGGATTGGACGCGATCACGCCGCCCGAGGGATTGACCGGTATTTTACCACCGATCATTATCTCCTTGTTCTCGACGAGCTTCAGGTGTTCATCGCCTTTAAGCTGGAAAAAATCCCGCAGCCAGTCGACCGCCCACCACGATGCCGGGTCGTACATCTCGAATACGTCGAAATATTCCACCGGGCTCTTGATTCCGTTTCGCCTGTACAGCTGTTCGGCCGCATACCGGTGCGTCATGGGTACGGGATATTTTTCATCGTAACCGAACATGCAGAATGTCTCCTCGCGGTGCACTGTGATGTGGTCGCGTACCCACACGGGTGTCTTTGCGAGTTCCTTCGCTTTCTTTTCAACGGCATAGATGACCGCGCACGCACCGTCCGACTGTGAACACATCTCGATGAGCTTGAGGTCTCCTACGAGCTTGGGGGATGTCCTTACAAGGTCGTCAATCTGCTCGAACTCGAGACCGAATGCGCGGTGCGCGAGGGGATTCAGACACGCGTGCTTGTCCATAGCGATCCGGTACATGAGCGACACCCGTTTGGCGCGCTCCTCCCCGAACTCGCGTATCACGTCGTATGCCTTCGATCCGGTAAGCGCCCCCGTCTGAAGGTTTCTGAACCACAGCGGGTCGGCCATATTGGTGATACCTCCCGTTGTGTGCCCTTCCTGAAGCTTCTCGAAGCCGATCGCCATCACGATATCGTACATTCCTGAGGCGACCAGGTTGTCCGCCGCGCACCCGATGGTGGCACCGACCGTACCTCCGGTGGTGATGCGTATGGAATCCTTCCCGTATGCACCGGTTCCCAACACATGCCAGAGATCCGGCTGGAAAACCATTTCGAACAGTTCCATGTTGCCGTGGACGACACAGTCGATATCTTTCATCGTAATTCCGGCATCCTTCAGTGCCGCGCTTACCGCCTCATAAATCATCTCCGGCTGGTTGACGTCCTCCCGGTGGCTCGAGTACTTGGTCTGCCCCACTCCTATAATGCCGACGTTTCTGTTTTTCTTCCTGTGGGCCATGGGTCACCTCCCTTTCTCCATAATAACAACCGCCTGGTGCTGTCCCGCGGCTCCGTACGTTCCGTGCGCCAGCGCCTTCTTGACGCCCTTCACCTGGCGGTCTCCCGCCTCGCCTCGAAGCTGGTAAAAGCACTCTATCGCCCGTGCGGCCCCGCCAAGAAGAAGCGGATTCCCATTCAGCATCCCGCCCGAGGTGTTCACGTTCTGTTTTTCCATTCCACCGCCATCGACCCATTTGCCCCCCCCGCCCTCGTCGGCGATACCCAGGCCTTCGGCCCACATGGGCATCTGGTATGCGGCATGGTCGCACAGCTCGAAAACACCTATCTCCTTTTTCGGATCCTTCACTCCCGCCATCGTATACGCGCGCTGCGAAGCGTTTTTAAGGGAGAAATTTGACGTGAGGTCCTTGTCGCCGAGAAAATAGCTGTCGATGCAGCTTCCGTAACCGCTGATCCAGACAGGCTTGTCGGTGAATTCCTTGACCCGCTCTTCGCAGCAAAGCAGCATCCCGTAGGCCCAGTCGGTAACCGGGTAGTAATGCAGTTCCCGTATCGGGTCCGCGAGCATCGGCGAGTTTAAAATGTCCTTTTCGCTTACCGGTGCGTTCTCCCGTGCGAAGGGGTTCTTTTTGGCGCTGGCGCGCGAACGCAATACGACCTTTGCCAGCTGCTCATCCCCGACCTTTGATTTTTTCATGTATTCGCGCGCCTGCATAGCATTGACGTTGATGAAGTCCATGCCGAGCGGTCTGCAGTAAAATGGATCGAAGGCAAGGTTCATATTCATACGGCGGCTCTCGGTCTGCGTTTCCTTGCAGTGACCCATGTACAGGATGACATCGTCATGACCGGAGAGGATGCACGCCATCGCGTATCCCAGGCCGTTGATGCTCTCCTGAGCCATCTTTTCCTCTCCGCGGAAGTGGGCCCCGACAACGTCCGTCATGCCGTTGTTCGAGATGGTGCGTGCGTCGAAAACGTCGTCGGAACAGGTGATGACGTTTCGTATTCCTTTTTCCATGTCGAACGTGACCCCGGTCTGCCCCATGACGGATTCAAAGCATTCTTTCAGCATGTTTTGAAAGCGGGCATACCAGAGGTCGCCTTCGTTCTTGATCTGCGCCACGGCGCATATCGCGACTCGCTTAGCCATTTACAATGACCTCCTGTAATTAGATTGGACTATTGCGAAACCTGGGAATCACGATCATCCCCCGGATGATAAACACGCTCGCAATCAAACGTAACAGTTCCAGAAATCCCCCTGCCTGATCCTCTTGATTATTGAGTCCCTGTCCCTCGGCGCGTCGAGTTCGATCCAGGCCCGCCCCACTCCCAGACGCGTATGGGCGTCGTCGGAGGCTATCTTAGGGTACCGGACTTCCGGTATTTCGTATTCCGGATTGCGAAACCCCTTGGAGGTTATCTCGACCGCATCCAGCGGAAACATCGCGGCAATCGTTTCGATTCTTTCAAGGACCTGGTTCATGCCGAGATCGTATTCACCGAGATGGTTCAGGATATAGAGCTCATCCTCGTCGCCATGTATGCGATTTACGTGCAGATACCCCTTAACGAACACCGTAAGCTCGATCCCCTCGAAGATGATCATTCCCGATCTCACCGCGCGATAAAGCTCGATGCTTTTAGGCTTGAGGAGATAATCATGATCGGTGAACGCAATGAAGTCATACCCCTTCTCCTCGTAGGCGTCCGCTACCTGCTGCGGCGTCAGCTTGCCGTCGGAGCAGGTGGTATGCGTATGCAGGCAGCCTTTCATCAGCATTGCTCACCCTCAGGCCCCGGCGCCGCATGCACCCGGCAAAAACAATGATATTGAAAATGAAATTTTAATTGGACGGCCAACCAACATATTGTTAAAAAAAACAGCACTTTGAGCGCTTATCCAGTATATTGATTTATCGTCCAATCAGAAATAACACCTATTCGATCATTACTATATGTCAACAAATTAATGCCTTTCCTGTGCAAAAAATCTACCTGCCCCGATGAATTGCAGAACTTTACTTTTCT
>JBFZEY010000544.1:0-2668 GCA_041306625.1 Spirochaetota bacterium
AGAGCGGCCTGGTGATGGAAATGATGAGCTGCGCGACATCGTGCATGTCAACGGGCTCCAGGTCGAGCATGATATCATGGTGCTTTAATTTTGAAAAATCGATGATGTCGTTGATGAGCGCGGAAAGTCGTTTGCCGCTCGAGGATATGAGTGAAAGGTCATGCATTGTGGCCTCTCCAAGTCCGCCCGTCGCCCCCCGCATGAGAGAGTCGGTGATGCCGATGATTCCCGAAAGCGGCGTCCGCAATTCATGCGATATGTTCGCCAGGAACTCGTTCTTGAGCGCGTCCATCTGCAAGAGCCGCCTATTGGTGCGTTCGAGCTCGTCAATCTTCTGGTTGATGATCACCAGCATGTGGTTGAACGTTCGGGCAAGGCGGCCGATCTCGTCACGTGAACGCACGGTAATTCGTCTCCCGAGGTCGCCTTTCTCGATTTTTCCCGCCGCATCGGTGAGCTCATCGATGGGCGTTGAAATCAGGCGGCTGAAGAGCAGCCCGAGAACCCCTGCAATCAGTATCGCACTCGCCGTGGCCCCGTAGATCAGGCGGTGCAATCGCTTTATCGGAGCCATGATGACGGTCTTTGAAAAAACCAGCCTTCCCACGCAGAGCGGGTCCCTTCCGGCCGGCCTTCCTGTCGCGGAAAACTCGTACAGGACGTCACCCGCACGGTGGGACACCACCTCCCTGCTTGTTTTCTGCCGCATGAGGCGCGCAACCTCGTCAGGGGGGATTCTTCCATCCTTGACGCGTGCGGGAAAATCGGCGCCCGCCGTCTCGAACGAGGCAAGTAGAACGCCATTGTATAATTCCTTGGAGGATACCAGCACCGCGTCGGCATAGACAAGGCCCTCTTTCGACAGCGTTTCCAGAACCGCGAGCATTTCCCTGGCATCGATCTTGGTCGCGCCGATATCGCCACCGTTCGCGAGGATAATATTCAGGATCGACCGCGAGAGTATCGCGGTAAAGACCGATCCCTTTTGCATTATTGAATCAAGCTTTTCCTTTTCCTGCTTTTGAAGGACAAAGATGGAGATGGGAAGCGCGGCGAAGAGGGTGATCGAGATGAACATCATCACCAGTTTATATTTCAGCTTCATCTTCATTCCTCTTTTACGAATCGGTTCGCGTTGACGATTCCCGCCGGGGCTGATACCATGATCCACGCATCGATTCGGGACTTCAACGATCTTCAGGGTGGGTCGAATTATGCAGTACGGTCACGCGGCAACGGAATATCGCACAACGCCCTTAAAGAAGTTTATCGGTACAGGCGCCGCACGGCAGGGCCTTGTGCATCAATCTGGATCCATGGTCATGAAATATCATTCTCGCTTTCGTAGATTTTCATGATGGTGTCCACCGTGGCGAGCTTGAGCAGGGCCAGGATATCCTCATGCACGTGTAAAAGCGCGATTTTCCCACCGTAGCCAAGCATGACCTTGTAGGCGGTGACAATCAACCCGATACCCGAAGAATCCATATATTCCACGTCTTCCAGGTCAAGAATGATGCTCTCCGCCCTGTCGTTGATGAGCGCGAAGAGTCCGTTCTTCAATTCACTGATGCTGAAGTAGTCGACGTCGCCGTCGACGTCAATGATCCTGTGCTCTCCCCTTGTTCGATTCTTTATTACCATGTCCGCCACACCTGTATCGATCTTTATATTCCTGCCCGCCGTATGGCCGTTACCTCAACGCGCCGGTGATTAAATGAGGTTTCGTGATGTATTCCGGCTCCTGTTCCCGAGGGCCCCAGGCAGGGGATTTATCAGAACACAGTCCATGAAAGCCTATTGCAGTACCCGTAAAATGACAAGCAATTAATCATTAATATTCGGTAGCCGCGCAACCGATCCCCCGTCCCATGCCCTTTTCAGGGCATCAGGGGGTGACGCATCCGCGCATGGGTCCGGTCGGTGTCCCGTATCCAGTATTCATGCACGAGGTGGTTCTCGATACTGCCGAGGTCCATCCATTTTCGTATATCAAGGGCGATGCGGAGCATGTTGGGCACCATGGAGCGAGTACCGCCGAAGAATCGCGCCGGCCTGAGAATATCCGCGGCTGACATGCATTGCTCCTCCACGATGCCGCCCAGGGCGGGCGAACCGTGAAGCACGCTCTTTCTCACCACGTTCCTTATATAGTTCCAGAGCGGGTGAACGCGCAATGCGAGCGGGGTATGGCCCTGGTGCCACATCCGAATAAAATCATCATCGGAAATTCCGCGGCGCGGCCGGAAGAGCGTGAGCAACCCGAGACCCGGCGTCTGGGTGTTATCGGGCCATGTTCTGGTATAGGCAACCGGCTCCGATTCCTCAACGAGATATCCGGAGCCGGGTCCCCTCCAGGCCTCGGCCATACATCGCGACCATCGCGCGAACCCGGCGCCATCTTCTTTCCTTTCCCAGAGCGATACCAGGGCGATCCGCTCCCGCCTGTAGGGTATGATCGAAAAACGGGGAGGATCCATTGCCGTTGCCGTGATTTTCAGCCGGAGGGGGTCTCTTTCGATAATGCGCGGAACGAAATCCCACAAAACGCGCTCCCTGAACATTTGCACCGGTTCAGAGGAATCTCCGCGAATGATATATGCCATTTTTATCATTGGCGCTCACTCAGATAATAATCCGGAATCCCCGGGGGATGATCCATGATTTC
>JBFZEY010000545.1:0-3404 GCA_041306625.1 Spirochaetota bacterium
CCCTCTCCCGAATCTATTATGATATTTTCCTTTTCAGCCATGGTCGTTCTCCTAGTAGTTCGGTTTCTTGCTGCCGTGGAGGATCATGTCGGTCCACCAGCATCCGCCGAAACCCGTGCTCACCGCAAAATTAACGTCGGGCACCTGGCGTCCTTCGGCCTTTTCCATCACCTGCAGGGCCGCCTCCGCGCAGCGGATGAGCCCCGTGGCGCCTATGGGATTGCACGAGATGACGCCGCCTGACGGGTTGATCGGAAGCTCTCCCCCCATATCGGTCGCACCGCTCCCGATGTATTCGGCGCCCTTGCCCGGCTCGACTATTCCCATGTCCTCTATCCAGATGATGCCGGCGAAGGAATAGGGCTGGTAAAGCTCTATCACGTTAATCTGTTTCCGCGGCTCCTTGATTCCGGCCTTTTTAAAGATTTCCGTGGATGCGCGCTTCATGCTCGTCAATCTGCCGTAATCGGCGTCCCCGAGATAGGCGTACGGGTGCCGGTTGCCGGTGCCCCATATCCAGTCGGGGGTTTTGCAGATTTTTTCCGCAACGTCCTCGCCCGCCATGATCACGGCGCACGCCCCGTCGGTGCGCGGGCAGACATCGAGAAGATGGATCGGATCGGCGAGCATCGGCGATGCAAGCACTTCGTCGAGCGTCACTTCCTTTCGAAGCTGGGCATGCGGGTTGTTAAGCGCGTGCTTTCTGTCGCGTACCGAGACACGGGCTCCGTCTTTATCTGTCGCGCCGTAGCGCGCCATGTAAGCCTGCGCCTCGGCGGCGAGTCCCGATATCGCTCCCGCGAAAACAAGCCGGTCCCAGACCGGATCGAAGGCGGTGGTGATGGCCCCCGAAGTGTCCGATTCCGAATTTTTCTCCCAGCCTATTACCAGTACCCGGTCGAATGCGCCCGAGGCGACCATGTGATAGCCGCCGATGGCGATGGTGCACCCGGTTGTCCCCCCGGTCGTAATCTTGAAAATCGGCTTCATTGTGGCTCCGGAACCGTCGACGCTCCAGCAGTCCACATAGTTAATCCCCTCGAAATGATCCATATTGCCAATAATGACGGCGTCGATGTCGTTCATTTTAAGACCCGCATCCGCAAGCGCCGCCCGCACCGCCTCGTTGATGAGCTCCTGGCCGTTCACATCGGGTCTGTGGCTTTTATGGAAGGTCTGTCCCGTTCCAACTATCGCGACTCTCTTTGCCATACCGTACCCCCTACCTGTCCTTTCCGAGAATCCACACGCAGTGCGACTGCCCCGCCAGACCGTTGACACCATGTGCAAGGCCCGTATCGGCCTTCTTCGCCTGGTAGGCGCCCGCCTCTCCGCGGATCTGCCGAACTACCTCGGCGATACGATAAAGCCCTGCGGCGATGACCGCGTGTCCGCCCATCAGTCCGCCGGAGGCGTTGACGGGTAGCCGGCCGGATAGATCGAACGATCCCTTGTCCAACTGTTTGCCCGCATCAGCGTCGGCGCAGATCCCCAATCCTTCGAGCCACATGAGTTCCTGATAACTGAACGCGTCATACACCTCCGCAAGGTCGATCTCCTTTCCAGGGTCTGTAATACCCGCCATTTTGTACGCCGTGCGTGCGGCCTTCACCAGTGATTCGGACCTCGAAAGGTCCCGATCTCCGAGGAAGTAGGCATCCGCGCACATTCCCACCCCCTTTATCCATACCGGCTTCTTTTTCGATTTTTTAGCCCTCTTTTCGTCGGCGATGATGATCGCGCAGCACCCGTCCGAAACAGGGGAACAGTCGAGCCTGTGCAGCGGATCCGCGATCATCTCGGAGTCGAGCACGTCCTTTACCGAGAGCTTCATGCCCAGGTGCGCATTCTCGTTCATCATGGCATTCCCGTGGTTTTTGACCGACACGCGGGCGAGCTGTTCGGCCGTCGTACCGGTCCTTGCCATGTAGGCATTCGACTGCATGGCGCATGCGGTTATCATATCCGCGCCCAGCGTTCGGTTATAGATCGGGTCGAAGGCGGCGTTCGTGATAAGGCTCGAAACGCTCTGCGAACCCTTCGAGTGTCCGGTTACAAGCGTCGTCCCGTATGAACCCGAAAGGGTCCGTGCCAAACCGTAAAACGCGCCGAATGTTCCGTCTCCCTCCACGCACGAAATATTTTTATCCGAGGCGCCGCTCGCGTCTCCCACGGCCATGCACGATATGGTCCTTCCGTCCCAGAAGTCGTTCGACGTGGTGATGACATTGTCGATGTCAGCAATCGTCATGCCTGCGTCATCCAGCGCCTTCCGCACCGCCTCGAACGCCATGTCGGCGAAGGTCTTGTCGAGTTTCCGTGATTCGACCTTCGTCATTCCTATACCTATGATTGCCGCTCTGTCCATGGCCCCTCCTTATTCGCCCTTGGGAACGAAGCATTCGATGTCCTGCATCCTCGCACCGCGGTCTTTGGAAAATTTCGCCTTAACTCTCATGCCGATCTTCACCCTGCCGGGATCCACGCCGTCCAGGTAATGCAGCATCGCGGTGTCGGCCCCATCCAGTTTTATCATAGCAAAGATGACGGGTACCTTCCTGGGAAGCGAGGCAAGCTGCCTGCGCGCCACTGTAAACGTCACCACGGTGCCCTCGCTGGAAATTTCCTTCCATTCCATTGAAGCGCTGAAGCACAACGGGCAGTTTTTCCTGGGAGGGAGATACGTTTTATTGCACGCCACGCACCTGGTCCCCAGTATTTTCTGTTCATCCCGCAAGGCGACAAGGAACCTGGACGCGGTCTCCCCGGCCCACCAGTGATACGGAACGCTGATCCTGCTCTTGTACACCATAGGCTCGATGCCCTTGAATATGTCCGCCATTATGATTCCCTCCATACTGCTGATTCCAAATCCCGGGCGCGGATGACGATCCGCGCCTACCGCCCTATTATATACCGGTGCGGGTCGACTTCCTCCCGCAGTATCCTGAGTTCATCCGCGGTCGGGGCGTCGGTATCGGCGATACTGTCGGCCCAGCGCAGCTCGAAACCGCAGTTTTCCTGAACGTCTTTGCGCGAATAGCCCGGATTGATTGAAAGCACCTTCATCCACTTGGTTCCCTCATCGAAACCCATGATCGCCATGTTGGTGATGATCCTGTACGGGCCCGTCCCTTTCGGCAGTCCTGCCTCGTACCGTGTATTTCCTCCCTGAAGGTATCCCGGAGAGGTGATGAAATTAATCTTGTCGGTGAAGCGCTTTGCGTCCTGGACCGTCATCATCATCGTGCGCCAGCAGAGGGAAGCCAGGTCGTTCGCGCCGCCCGATCCCGGAAAACGCACTTTCGGCTTCGCTTGGTCGCTGCCTATCATCGTGGAGTTGATGTTGCCGTACATATCGATCTGAGCGCCGCCGAGAAAGGTGTAATCGACCATCCCTCGCT
>JBFZEY010000546.1:0-6156 GCA_041306625.1 Spirochaetota bacterium
CTCGTCACCCTGGGCATCAAGCATGATAACCACGGCTCCCATTTTCAGGTCGGCTTTCGTCGCAATGCGCGTCTGCCAGTAGTTTTTTGTCCACATTTCGCTTCCGTCCCCGACCTGCATAAACTCGGCCTCGTTTTTAGTCTCGGCCGTGGCGGGTGTC
Source organism: Spirochaetota bacterium (assembly GCA_041306625.1). Lineage (GTDB taxonomy): Bacteria > Spirochaetota > UBA4802 > UBA4802 > UBA5368 > MVZN01. Next base: position 161 of record JBFZEY010000546.1, read on the forward strand.
TTCATCTTGGAGAGCTTGACATACATCCATGCCTGGGTTTTATACGGCTCCTTTGATATGAAATAATCGTCCGGTTGAATATAATGCTCGTCCTCCTCGGCAAAAAGCGCCCCGGAAACCGCGATGAACGAAAGAAGCGTAACAAGCATGATAAACTTATTGAAGAAATTAATCCGCGACATACTATCCTCCCCGATAATGGAATTAACACCGCCGCTGCGTCGTAAAACGCGGTTTACGCCTGCTAATTTTCCCCTCCGCCTCCGGCACGAGGAGGCTTCGAAGTTCAACTCCGCCCGTTTGATTGCCACACACCGGCAAATACCCTTCGAAAGGCCGGCTTTGCCATTGAGCCGACATCGATCCAAAATAATCAAATTATATTCAACCGTCCATACCATTTTTATAACACGGCAAAAAGGTTCATTCGCGGACAATCGGAGAATAAAAATTTGACAGGTTCTTGTTACGGGGTCTATAATTCACTGAAAGAACACTGAAAGGATAAGCACTCCCATGGCACTCATGAATCGCGTCGAAGGAAAGGAAAAAGGAACCATCGTACTGTATGCCCTGAGCACCTGCGTCTGGTGCAGAAAGGCGAGGGGGCTGCTGGACGAGCTCGGCGTCGCCTACGAGTATGTGTACGTGGACCAGCTGCCCCGCGAGGAGAACACCGCGGTCAAGGACGAGATGCGCCGCTGGAATCCCCAGGGCTCTTTTCCGACCATTGTCATCAACAACGACCGCTGCATCGTAGGTTTCGACGAGGACAAAATTGTGAAGGAGATCGGCCGATGAGCGGCGACTCCGTCGGCCGGGACGAGATCGAAAAGCTGTATCGGCGCCTCTTCGACGAGGCCGAGGCCGGCGGCTATCATCTCAACCCCGATCTCACCTTTACCATGGACCTGATCGAGGGCCTTCTCGTTAACGACCGGCGGTACGGCTACATGTCCTGTCCCTGCCGGCTGGCATCGGGAGTAAAGGCAGAGGACCTCGATATCATCCGTCCCTGCGACTACCGCGATCCCGATCTGAACGACCACGACGCATGTTACTGCGCCCTGTACGTCTCGCAAAAAGTACTGAGCGGGGAACGAGCTGTTCGCCCCATCCCCGAGCGCCGGCCCGACGCAGGGAAACGCGGAGTTGCCGCCCGAAAGAGCGCCGAGAACGTCGCTTCGGGAGCGCTCCCCTATCCCGTGTGGCGCTGCAAGGTGTGCGGATACCTCTGCGCACGGGAAAACCCTCCTGAAGCTTGCCCTGTCTGCAAGGCAAAAAAAGACCGCTTCGAGCGATTCATATAGTATTGAACCGGTTTTTTTCTTGACACTCCGGAGCCCGCATCAAAGGTATCAAAAGATTTCCGTTCTTTTATAGGTCTTTATCCGATGTCAGCCGTTCCGCGTTATTCCCGCGCACGCCTTCTTTTTACAGCCGATAAAGGAACTCATTCTTCTCATCCATACAGGGGGTCTGCAATGCAGAGAGAACCATTGACGCGCCATAAGGGCGTTCTGGAGTGGGTCGACGAAATAGCCCGACTCACCACGCCCGATAAAATACTCTGGATCGACGGATCCGAAAAGGAAAAAGACGAGTTGACGCGCGAGGCCTTCGGCACGGGCGAACTCATCGAGCTCAACCAGGAAAAGCTTCCCGGATGCGTCTATCATCGCACTGCGGTGAACGACGTCGCGCGCACTGAAAACCTCACGTTTATCTGCACCTCAAAAAAAGACGACGCCGGCCCCACCAGCAACTGGATGTCACCGACGGAGGCTTACGAGAAGCTCGGGGCCATCTTCAGCGGCTCCATGAAGGGGAGAAAGATGTATGTCCTTCCATTCATTATGGGGATTCCCGGATCCCCCTTCAACAAAGTCGGCGTTGAAATCACTGACAGCATCTATGTCGTGCTCAACATGCGCATTATGACCCGCATGGGTGAGCTTGCATGGAGGGAACTTGGTAATAACGGGGAGTTTACCCGGTGCCTCCACGGCAAGGCCGATCTGAACCTCGACCGCCGTTTTATCTGTCACTTCCCCGAGGACAATGCCATTTGGAGCGTCGGCTCCGGTTACGGCGGAAACGTCCTCCTGGGAAAGAAATGCCTGGCTCTGCGCATAGCCAGCTACCTTGCGCACAACGAGGGCTGGTTCGCCGAACACATGATGATCGTCGGGGTCGAAAACCCCAAGGGAGAGGTCGCCTATATCGCGGGGGCCTTCCCGAGCGCCTGCGGCAAAACCAACCTCGCCATGCTGATCCCTCCCGGCAGCATGCCCGGATACAAGGTTTGGACGGTCGGCGACGACATCGCGTGGATGCGCGTGGGCGATGACGGACGCCTCTATGCCATCAACCCCGAGTACGGGTTTTTCGGCGTGGCGCCCGGCACCAACTACAAGACCAATCCCAACGCAATGGAGACGGCCAAAAAGAACACCATATTCACCAACGTTCTTTTAAAAAAGGATGGAACAGTCTGGTGGGAGGGTATGGACGGCCCGGTACCCGACGAGGGCATCGATTGGAAGGGCGATCCCTGGACAAAGGATTCGAGCGAGCCCGGTGCCAATCCCAACAGCCGCTTCACCGCCCCTGCCGGCCAGTGCCCGAGCATTTCAAAGCACTGGGAAGACCCGAAGGGCGTCCCCATCTCCGCCTTCCTCTTCGGCGGACGCAGGGCGAGCCTGGCCCCGCTGGTCTACGAATCGCTCAACTGGCAGCACGGCGTCTTCGTGGGCGCCACCATGGCCTCCGAACGGACCGCCGCCCAGTACGGAAAGCTCGGAGAGGTCCGGCGCGACCCGATGGCCATGATCCCCTTCTGCGGTTACAACATGGGGGATTATTTCAAACACTGGCTCGCGATGGGCAAAAAACTTTCCAGCGCCCCTCGGATTTATAACGTCAACTGGTTCCGCCAGGACGAAAGCGGCAAATTCCTCTGGCCCGGGTTCGGCGAAAATCTTCGCGTTCTGAAGTGGGTCATCGACCGCTGTTTCGACCGGATCGGCGCGCAGCAAACGCCGATCGGTTATGTGCCCAATCCGGGAGATATAAGTATTGAGGGGCTGGGCATCAGCGCCGGGACGATGCAGGGACTCCTGGGGATCGACAGGGGCCAGTGGGTCGAAGAACTCAAGGGGCTTCGGGAATTTTTCGAAAAATTCGGCGACCGCCTGCCGAAGGAACTCTGGGATGAGTACCACGCGCTCGAAAAACGGCTCGCGTAATCAGTAAAAGGCTGACTCGACAGGGCCCCCGCATGGGGGCTTTGTCGTTACTGGCGGAAGCGCTGCGCCATCGGTATTCGCCGGCCGATACCGAACGCCTTCGTTGTCACCTTGAGCCCGGGCGGGGCCTGGCGCCGTTTATACTCGTTGCGGTCGACCTTGATTAAAATATCGCGAACAATTTCCGCCGGAAAGCCATCGGCGATGATTTCATCCGCGGACATGGCACGTTCGATATAACGCTCGAGGATGCCGTCGAGCATGACGTACGGCGGCAGGCTGTCCTCGTCCTTCTGGTTTTCGCGGAGCTCGGCCGAGGGCGGCTTCTCGATGCTTGAACGGGGAATTATTTCTCCACCGCGATTGATGTGTTCCGCGAGCCGGTACACCAGCGTCTTCGGAAGGTCGGAGAGTACCGCAAGCCCTCCCGACATGTCGCCGTACAGCGTGCAGTAGCCCATGGCAAGCTCGGACTTGTTCCCGGTCGTGAGCAGCAGGCTCCCGAACTTGTTGCTTGCCGCCATGAGGATGTTGCCCCGTATGCGCGCCTGGATGTTCTCTTCGGCAACGTCCTCCGGCCTTCCGGCGAAAATCCCGGAGAGCAGGTCTTTGTAGGCACCGTAGAGTCCGTCGATGGGGATGTTCTCCACGCGAATGCCGAGGTTTGCAGCTAGTTTAACCGAATCATCCACGCTGCCCCGGGAGGAAAACGGCGACGGCATGGTGAGGCCCATTACGTTTTCGGCTCCAAGCGCCTGAACCGCAAGTGCCGCGGTAAGCGCTGAATCGATGCCTCCCGAAAGCCCCACGACAATGCTCCTGAAGCCGCACTTATTGACGTAATCCCGAAGCCCCAGAACCAGCGCCATCCGGATGTCCTCGAGTTCGTCTTCCCTCGGAAAGGGACCCGTCCCGATAGCGGCATCATCGACAACGACAAGGTCCTCCGCGAAGCGCGCGGCCCTTGCCGCAAAAACGCCCTGAGCGTCGACCATGAAGCTGTTGCCGTCGAATATCAGGCTGTCATTGCCGCCCGCCTGGTTGACGTATACCACCGGCACGGCGTTCTTGCGTGCGACTGCGGAAATCATGGCCCATTTGACGGCGTTCTTTCCCCGCACATAGGGCGATGCGTTAATCGATACCAGCAGATCGATCCCGAGGTCAACCAGGCTTTTCACCGGATCGACGTGATACCGCCTCATGGCCGGCGAGGCGTCGGCGTAATCGAGATCGTTCCAGATGTCTTCACAGATGGTGATGCCGATCGACCGTCCGCCGTACAAAACCGGCTCCTGCCGACGTGCGGGTGAAAAGTACCGCATCTCGTCAAAGACATCGTAGGTGGGAAGAAGGGTTTTATGATGGCGCGAAAGGACGCGACCGTCGGCCAGGAACGCCGCGGAGTTGAAGAGCATCGGACTGTTCTCGCGGTCGTAATCGACATATCCGCATATGGCGGCAATTCCGCTGCAGGCCGCGGCAACGGCCTCAAGCGAGGCCAGGTTGTCGTCGATCAGTCGGTGATTCTCCAGTAGATCCATGGGCGGGTAACCGATCGTTGCCATCTCCGGAAAAACGACCAGCTCCGCCCCCAGATGTTTCGCCCGCTCGATGCAGGATACCAGCTTCGCGCGGTTTCCCTCGATGTCGGCAATTACGGGATTGGTCTGTGCAAGCGCGATCCTCATTCCGACCTACCTTGTCATGAATCCGCGTACGGCATGGCGCAGCTTTTCCCTGAAGACCGGATCGGTCTCCACCACGTACTGGTCATAGAGCGGAAGCATCGAGGCCCTGTCGCCCGTGCGCATCAGCGCGTAGAGCGCCGCAAGCCTCACATAAAGGCTCGTCTCGGTGCAGACAACTTCCTGGAGTTTTACGGTAACCGCCCGGACACCCCTGAATGCTCCGAGCGAGTTGCAGGTTTCTGCCCTCACACGGTAATCAGCATCGCTCAGCGCCGGCATCAGCAGGCTGATCGCACGAGCGTCACCGATATCGCCGCAGGCCAGTGCCGCCCTGATTCGCAGTGTTACATTTGCATCCGAGGAAAGCACCCGCTCGATTCCCCTGAAGCCGCCTCCGTTACGCGTGGCGATGAGCGCATCAATCAGCAGTTCCTTTATTGCATCGTCATCCTCGACCGCAAGCTGGGCCGAAACGGCGGACGACGCGGCCGGGGACCTGAATTCCAGAAGAGCCAGGGCGGCCGCCATGCGGATATCCCTGTTCATATCGGTGAGGGCGCGCAACAGCACATGGATCGAGGCCGCGTCGCGAAATTTTCTTATCAGCTCGATTGATTTTATGCGCACTTCCCAGTTCGGATCGGAAAGCGCGAGCGTTCGTACGATCGGCATGTTCTCGGCGAGGTTGTTGTGCTCGGTGCATTTAAGCGCGTAATAACGGACTGACTTGTTCTCATCTTTCAGAAGGTCTCTCAGCAGGTAGCCCACCCTCCGGTCGTACAGGTGATAAATCGCCTCCAGCGCATAAACACGATATATCGGATCGGCGTTTCGGGCCATGTTAAGTATATAGGGGAACATACGGTCATCTCCCAGCTTCGACAGGGCCTTTATGGTGCTCTCCCGCACTGTGGAAAAGGGGCTGGCAAGCTCCTCAACGAGCGCGGCCACGACACGCCGGTCGTCCGAAGCGGCCATAACGTCAATGATTCTTTTTTTAACGGGGAACGAACTGCTTTGCCGCAGCAGATCCATCCACAGGGGGGACACGCTTCTG
>JBFZEY010000547.1:0-2631 GCA_041306625.1 Spirochaetota bacterium
CGACAGCGAGAGGCTGAACCTCGAAATCAGCCGCGGCAGCCTCAATTCGCTGGAACGCAAGGAAATCGAGAGCCATGTGGTGCATACCTATAACTTCGTAAGCAGAATCCCCTGGCCTCCCGAATACCGCAATATCCCCGAGATCGCGCTCAAGCACCACGAAAAACCCGACGGAACCGGCTACCCCGGCGGCATTTCGGGCGAGACGGACATTCCCATACAGGCCCGAATGATGGCCATCGCCGATGTGTACGACGCGCTCGCGGCGACCGACCGTCCCTATAAAAAGTCGGTGCCCCTGGAAAAGACGCTTTCGATCCTCGAGGATGAAGCGCGGAACAACAAGCTCGATGCGGAGCTCGTCAGGCTTTTTATGCGTCACCGGATATACGAGAGGGTGGACAGGGACTCTTTAAAAACCGGAGTGGTGTAAAATGCGCTTGAACCGCCTTCTGGTCATCGCGGTTATCGCTTTTCTCGCGCCTGTGTCCGGTGCGCGAACAAGCGAAGCGCGCGTCACCATCGTCTACACCAACTCCCTCAACGGCAACCTCGACTACTGCCGCTGCCCGTCCGATCCCAAAGGGGGCCTGGTCAAGCGGGCCACCGAAATCGAGTCGATCAGAAAGGCCTTCCCTAATGTCGTCCTGCTCGATACGGGCGATTTCCTTACAATCGACGACGACCCGATCCTGGCCAGGCACATCGTAGAGGCCTACCGCATCATCGGATACGACGCGATGGTCCCCGGCGACCAGGAGTTTTCCGGAGGCACGGACTTTTTCCTCCGGCTAGCGAAAGCTATGCCCTTCGTCTGCGCCAATCTTCAGGTTAAAAGCGGCGGTGCCTGGAAGCACGCATTCGCCCGAAGCCTTCTCATCGAACGCGGCGGAACGACGATCGGCATAACCGGGGTGATCGCTCCCGGCGCGTTCCGCTATTATCCCGGAAAAGTAACGGAGCGTCTGCGCGTGCTCGACCCCGCCGCCCTGGCCGCCGCCGAGGCGGCCGCGCTCAGAAAACGGGGCGCCGACCTGGTCATACTCCTGTCGCATGCCGGTTACGAGGCCGATATCGAGCTCGAAAAAAAACTGGAGGACGTCGACGTCATCGTGGGCGGGCATTCACAGACCCTCGTAGCCGAACCGCGCCGGGGCGGCAACGCGGTGGTGGTGCAGGCGGGGGCGAACGGCGCGCGCATAGGCATACTCGAGCTTTCGTTTCACGGCGGGAAACCGAGGGTTATTAAAAACTCGTTCCGCCTCCCCGACGAGCACCGGCCGGCTGACGACCCGCGCATTCGCCGCATCATCGACCGCTACAACGCGGAGGTAAAACGGGAAATGGAGAAGATGCGCCTGAAATGATCGATCTTGCGGTTTTAAAAAAACCGGCCCGCGAGGCTGCCGTCATCGTCGCGCTCGCCTGCGTGCTGGGCCTGGCGGCGAACCTCCTTCACCCGAACGGATACAGGCTCGTACCGGCGGAGGACCCGGTATACCGGAAGATCGTGCGTATCGACGCGGCGGAGGCAAAAATCAAGTTTGACTGCGGAGCGGCCGTTTTCATCGATACGCGCTCACCGTCGGAGTTTGTGGCGTCGGGCATCCCCGGCGCTCTGAACATCCCCGGCAGTCCCGAATCTTCGTCCCTCAATGCGATAAAGGCGAACAGCGGTATTTTCGAGCAAGCCGTCGAGCCGGTCGTTTACTGTTCGGGCCTGGCCTGTGACAGCTCGGAATCGCTGGCGCGGCTGTTAGTGTCACTGGGGTACTCGCGCAGTGTGTATATTGTGCCCGGCGGCCTTTCTGAATGGGAAGCGAAAGGATATCCGGTGCGTAAAAAAGAAGAGGAAAAAACGGAATAGACGATGGACTTCATTAAAAATACTCTGCGTGGCGTGGCCTACGGAAACGGGGTGACCGCGTTTCTCCGCGTCGCGATCGGTCTGCTGTTCATGTGGTCCGGCGGGGCAAAAATGATCGATCCCGCGGGGTTCGCGAAGATCATCGGGTTCTACGGCATCCTGCCCGAGCGGCTGCTTCCCTACGCGGCCGCCACACTTCCGTCGATCGAACTGCTGGCCGGCGCGCTCCTCTCAGCGGGATACCGGATAAAGCCGGCGGCGCTTATTACCGCGTCACTGCTTGTGATATTCATCGCGGCCATCACCCTCAACCTGGCGCGGGGCGAGCGCTTCGATTGCGGCTGCTTCGATCTCGCGCGCTTCGGCATAAGCGAGACGATCGGACCTGGCGTCATCGCGCGCGACGCTGCCCTCCTGGCCGTGACGCTCGTGCTCTACCGGGCGAAAAAGCACGTTGCCTCGATCGAGGCGATCGCCGAACGCATCCGGCTCCGCGAGCTGTAAACCGTCCGAAGCGGGCAAAAGGCCGCGGCTTTACTACTTGAACGAATGCTCGGCCGCAGGGAAGGTTCCGGCCTTTACTTCGCGTGAATAGTCCGAAAGCGCCTTCCTGACGGTATCCGAGAGGTTCGTGTATTTCTTCAGAAATTTCGGGTTAAACCGCTCGTCGAAGCCCAGCATGTCGTTGATAACCAGCACCTGCCCGTCGCAGAGGTTTCCCGCGCCGATGCCGATGGTCGGTATCGAAAGGCTTTTGGTGATCT
>JBFZEY010000548.1:0-5560 GCA_041306625.1 Spirochaetota bacterium
TAAAAGACTGGTAAGTGTTTCTCGCCCCGGATATATCCTTTCACATCATCTCCCTGGGGTGCGCGAAGAACCTCGTTGATTCCGAGCGGGCCAACGGTCAGATGCGCGCACTGGGCTTTCAGCCCGCGCCCTCTCCGGAGGAGGCAAACATACTGATTGTCAACACCTGCGGCTTCATCGAGGAGGCGAAAAAGGAATCAATCGGGGTGATCCTGGACGCCGCTGGAATGGGGAGCGATGTTCGCCCCGGCTTCGGTCGAAAGCTCGTGGCCGCCGGTTGTCTCTCCCAGCGCTATCGGCAGGATGTGGCGGCCGATATCCCGGAAATCGATTTCGTATACGGAATCATCGATGATGGTTTTGTCCCCGGTCTCTGCTCCAGGTTCGGGATCGCGCCCGCCGCCGGTGTGGTGCCGGGCTCCACGCGCAAACTGCCGCTACTCGAGGGGCTTGCACACCGATATATCAAGATCGCCGAAGGCTGTTCGAACAACTGCAGCTATTGTGCGATTCCGCTTATCCGCGGCCCAATGGTATCGTTTCCGCCCGAACGTATAATGGAGGATGCGGAAGCGGCCGTGAGCGACGGCGCGAAGGAGATTATCATCATCGCGCAGGACATCGCCTCATACAGGCACGGGCATACCGATCTTGCCGACCTCGTTCAACGTGTCTCCGAGGTTCGCGGCATTGAATGGGTTCGTCTCCTCTACTGTCATCCGGACCATATCAACGGGCGCATAATTGACCTGCTCCGGAATAACGATCGGGTAGTCAAGTATATCGACATACCGTTTCAGCACGCGAGCCGGACCATTCTTTCTTCTATGGGGAGAAAGGGCGACGCGGCGAACTACCTGGCCCTTGTGGAGGAACTCCGCGCACGGGTGGAGGACATTCGAATTCGCTCGACCTTCCTCGTCGGGTATCCAGGGGAGACCGACGGGGATTTCGCGGAGCTATTGCGGTTCGTGGAGCAGGCCGCGCTCGACCGGGTGGGCGCGTTTGTCTATTCCCCGGAGGAGGGCACGCGGGCGGTGGAAATCGATCAGCGCGTGGCGCCGACGGTTGCCCGCAGGCGTCGCGCGCGCCTGATGAAACTGCAGCAGAGGATTTCGACGAAGAGTATGGAGCGCCTCGTCGGCCGGATAGTGCGCGTGCTCGTTGAGGAGCGAATCGACGAACACACCTGGGCCGGCAGGACGGAATATGACGCGCCCGAGGTGGATGGCATTTTTTACTTGACCGCGGGGAATGTTTCGATTAATTCAATTGTAAAAGCCCGGGTCACAGACAGTACTGAATACGATGCAAGTGGGGTTCTGGCGTGAATATTCGCGGTCTTCTGGAGGTGCCCAATTTACTCTCGCTTTTGAGGATTGTGCTCATTCCCGTTTTTTTGTACTTCATCTTCATCCCGACGATGGAGCACCGCGTCTGGGCTCTGATCGTTTTTCTCATCGCATCGCTTACCGATTTTCTCGATGGCTGGTTCGCGCGAAGGTTGCACCAGGAGTCCGATCTCGGCAGGTTCCTCGATCCGCTGGCCGACAAGGTGCTGGTCATTGCGGCGCTTTCTGCCTTTCTCGTTCTCGATCCCTTTATTCCTCTCTGGATGGTGGTCATAATAGTGGGGCGCGATGTGCTCATAACGCTCATGCGCTATCTTGCCATTAAAAAGGGCACTACGCTTGTGACCAGCAGCTTCGGCAAGGTAAAAACGGCTTTCCAGATGGTCTCAATCATCGTCATTATAATGGTCTTCGTTTTCAGGCGCGCGGGAGTGGGCCGTTACGCCACCGATGAATTTCTTAAGATCGTCCGCGTTTATGAGATTATGACCTCGTCCATCACGGACAAATGGCTCATCATCGGTCCGTATTGCCTTATGCTCGTCGTAACGCTCCTCACCGCGTTTTCCGGTATGCGGTATATGATGACCAACTGGCGGCTTTTCCTGCCGCCGTATTCGAAAAGAGACAGTGCCGCATAATGTGGTGGAAGGAGCTCCTTTTTACCGCCCTGTATACCGGGTACTTCCCGTGGATGCCCGGAACGGCGGGGAGTCTCTTCGCCATGCTGCTCTATTGCACGGGATATTTCCTTTTCGGAGAGGCGGTCGTCTGGATCAACGCCGTCGCCGTGCTCCTTATGCTGTACCCCGGCGTGAAGCTTGGCGACGCGGGTGAGCGTTTTTTCGCGGAAAAGGATCCGCCGCAGATAGTGCTGGACGAGGTGCTGGGTTACGGGATCGCGGTTCTCTTCCACCCATTCAGCTGGAAGGTGGCGGTACTGGCGTTTCTGATCTTCCGCGTTATCGACATACTAAAGCCATGGCCGACGCGCAGGCTGCAGGCAATGAAGGGCGGGTTTGGCGTGATGATCGATGACTGGGTGGCCGGAGCCTGTACCAGCGTGATAATCGTGGGGCTGAAACTGCTCCTGCCTGTGTTCGGGATCTCGTCGCTGTAACCGTCCCGGACGATGGCATTGCCGGATGCCGAATTTTTAGGATTATGGAGTAAACCTATGAAAAGCGGATTCGTGGCGCGTGGCGCGGTCGTACTGCTTCCGGTTATTCTGCTGAGCTCGTCGGCGGTCGCGGCGGTAAGCGGGAAACCCGCCATGGCTCAAAAAGCCGCGGTGACTGAAAGCGCGGACCAGTGAGACGATTGCCATAAATCGCTGGGGGGCAGGCACGCCGCCATCGTCGATCAATGGTCGGGAAGCGTCCACGCCCGGAACGGCCGCCGATGCAACACCTGCCACAAAGGAAACGATGCGGTTAATGACGCCGCTCTGGCCAAAAGCAGGGAAAGCGGCTTTGCGGGGAAACCGTCGAGAAAGACGAATCCCGTATTTTGCGGCCGTTCCGAATGTCACGACACGGCGCTCCAGCAGTTCAAGAAAAGCCCGCACTATGACTCCGTCATGAAGAAGGGCGCGCCATCGTGCGTGAGCTGTCACGGCGACCATAACATCCAGCGCTCGTCGGTCAACATCATCAGCGATAAGACCTGCTCTGGATGTCATTCGGTGGATTATTCGCGCCAGATCATCTCCTCAATTTTCTCGATCGAAAAAGACCTCGAATTCATCGAAACCAACATACGCTTCCTCGAATTGAGGAGAGCCGACGTGCAAAACGAGCTTTCGCAGATGGAGAAGATAAAGAGTCTCTTCCACCAGATTGTCCACGTTTTCTCGCGCGAGGAAATACAGTTCAACAGGAAGATCGTTGATCTCGGAATCGCCTCATTGAAAAATGACGTGTTGATGAAGGTCGACGTTTCGCGAAGGATGGATATCATCTACATTATTACGATTGTCGTATGCTTTATAATCGTTTTCGGCCTCGCATTTTACGTGTTCTGGATGCTGTCGCGCCGTCCCAGGCGCTGAGGCGCCTGTCCGATGCGGGATTATCTGTTCAATACGGACAAGATTGCGTACGTTAAAGGCGCAAGACCCGACGTACCCTGCATACTCTGCGCAATCGCTCTGCGCGATACCCGGCTGGAGCTCCTCGAGGTTCTCCGTACCGAACTCTGTATGGTTTCGATGAACCTGTATCCTTTTAACACGGGGCATCTCATGGTCTTTCCTCTGCGCCATGTGGAGGACTACGCGGAGTTGACCGATGCTGAGGCCCTCGAAGTGCACAGGCTTACCTCGCTCATGATTTGCGCCATCAAAGAAGAGTTTTCTCCGGCCGGCTTTAACCTCGGGTGGAACCTAGGAAGCGCGGGCGGCGCGAGCATCACCCACCTGCACCAGCATATCGTTCCACGCTATGTAAACGAACTCGGGTTTCTCGATGTGCTTGCCGGCACACGGGTCGTGGTTGTTGATCCGCGCGACGCATTGAGGCGCCTGAAAGAGCGGATCCTCACAATGGAGGGGATGGCGTAAAAAAAAGCATACCTCGGAAAAATTTTTATTCTTCGGGGCCTTGTTTTCGTTTATATTATAGGGGATCAATCCGCGAGGGGGAGAGCGATGAAACAGCTGCCTGCGATCGTTTGTCTGGTCGTGTCTGCCGCGCTGTCGGCGTGCGGGGACTTCTCCTGTCCCATGATGAGCCCGCTGCGCTCCGCCAAGTCCAGCGCGATCGCCGATTTAAAGAAAAAAGCAGCCGAATATGAAGCCAGTTTTACAAAAGGAGACCGGCCCGACCGCCTCGGACAGATTTATTATGATCTCGGCCAGAAATACGTGGATGACGGGAACTGGGACCAGGCCATAGTTTCTTTCGAGAAGTCTCTTGAGTACGGAAAAAAGTCGGCGGCACTGCAGTATTACACGGGTGTATCGTACGCGAACCGGGGCAGGGAGCTGGGAAAAGACGAGGATATCCGCCGGGCCGAATACCATTACCGTCAGGCGATCGGCATAAATCCTGATTATCTTGACGCACACTATGGTCTGGCCATTCTGGTATATTACGAAAAGGGTGATACGGCGCTTGGAACCTCGATGATGGAACAGGTGGTCGCCCGCGGCGGCACCTACTACCGTGCCCATTTTGCGCTCGGCAAAATATACTATGAGCAGGGAAAACCCGAAAAGGCGTTGTCGGTATACGAGGCCCTTTGCTCGGTGCTTGAACGAAAGTCGGACGATTCCGCGCTGATAATGGAATATCGCCAGCAGTGCGACGAAAACGTTCGACAGCTCATGAAGGAGCTCTCCAGAAGTTGAGCGGCACCGAACGCGACACCCTCTGCGCCATTGCCCTTTCGGTCTCTTCATCCCCCGCGGGAAACGACCTGTGGGAGGCGCCCTCGTTCCCCGACGCGTCATCGGCCTGGGATGTCCTTGACGGTAAAGGCCGGCTTGCCACGCAGGCGTATATAAGCGCGCGATATTCCTCCCGGCCGATACAGGCAGCCGAACAGATACTGAAGGTGTGCCGTAAAAAATCGATTCGGGTCGATACCTGCTGGGATGCACGCTATCCGAAACTGCTAAAGGAAATATCCCGTCCGCCGCTTGTCCTCTACGCGCAGGGAGGAACCGCCGTCGAGAGGAGCATCGCGATTGTGGGCACCAGGAGGGCCGACCAGGGGGCCATGGAGACGGCACTCCGCATTGCCTCGGAGCTTGCCACTGGCGGTTTTTCCGTGGTCAGCGGCATGGCGGTCGGTGTGGACAGGAGGGCGCACGAGGGGGCGCTCTTCGCCGGAGGAACGACGGTGGGAGTTCTCGCCAACGGAATCGACATCTTCTATCCCGCCGCCAACAGCGACCTCTACAGAATGATTCTCGCGGACGGCCGTTCGACGCTGTTGTCCGAATACCCGCCCGGAATTATGGCGGGCAGGTGGACCTTCGCGCGCAGAAACCGCATCATCAGCGGACTGTCTCTCGGCACGGTCGTCGTGAAGGCGGGGATGAGAAGCGGGGCGCTCATCACCGCGCGTTACGCGCTCGAGCAGAACCGCGAGGTCTTCGCCTGCCCGGGACCGGCCTTCGACGAAAGCTATTTCGGATGCCACGCACTTATAAGGGAAGGGGCGATGATCGTGTCTTCAACCGAGGACATAGCGGGCCAGTTTTC
>JBFZEY010000549.1:0-2612 GCA_041306625.1 Spirochaetota bacterium
CGCACTTTTTATCCTGGTAGCCCTATCCTTATCCTGCACCCGCTCCGAAGAAAAAATCCGCAATCTCATAATCCTTATCGGGGACGGGATGGGCCCCCAGCAGATAGGCCTGGCACTTGCCTATGCCAGGTACGCAGGAAGCCCGGCGGTGAAGGACCGGAGGCTTGCCATCGAGCGGATCATGCGTGAGGGCACCACGGGCCTGGCGCTCACGAGCCCCGAGGACTTTCTTGTCGCGGATTCGGCGGCATCGGGAACGCAGATCGCCACCGGAAGGAGTTCTCGCCCGGGCATGATCGGCGTGGACAGCGATGGAAATCCCGCCGATACGATTCTGGAGAAGGCCCGTCGCAGCGGAAGGTCGGCCGGCCTGGTCTCGGATACCCGTATCACCCACGCCACCCCGGCCTCCTTCGCGGCTCACAGGCCGGTCCGCACGATGGAGAACGAGATCGCCGGGGACCTGCTCGAATCCGGGGCCGAGGTGCTGTTGTCGGGTGGCCTGCGCCACTGGCTGCCCGACAATGCCGGTGACGCTTCATCGGAAACACACATGCTCCTGCGAAAGAGCATTCCGCCCCACCTGGCTTTACGGTCCGCGCGCCGGGACCGCAGGAACCTGATACAGGAGGCGCAAAAGAAGGGTTATGAGGCGGTATTCGAGCGGAAGGGCCTTCTACGGAGTTCCTCGCCCAAACTTCTGGGGCTTTTTGCCGAGTCGGAGATGCCAGACGCTATAAGGGTGAGCCGGAGCCGCGCCGAAAGGGGCCGCGCCATACCGACACTTGCCGAGATGACCGAAAAGGCGCTTGAGGTGCTGTCGCGCAACGAGAAGGGCTTTTTCCTGATGGTCGAAGCGGGGCAGATCGATTATGCCTGCCACCACAGCGATGCCGGCAGGCTGCTGCACGAAATGCTGGTTTTCGACGAAACACTCGAACGCATTTATCAATGGGCGCGAGGCAGGAGCGACACGCTGGTTGTCGTAATTGCGGACCACGAGACGGGCGGTTTCGCGTTCAGCTATTCGAGATACAATATTCCCCCGGGGATGAAACTCCCCGGAAAGGCTTTCCAGGGGCGGGAATACATGCCGATGAACAATTACGTGAGTCCGTCGGTGCTCGACAGGTTGCACGCGCAAAGGAAATCCTTCAACGATATTCGAATGGAGTTCGACGCCCTGCCGCCGGGCCTGCGGACCCCCGGGAATTTCGCGCGCATTTTCAATGAGGCGGTTGAATTTAAAATTTCCGCCAGACAGGCGGGCGTGATCCTCGCGATGGAGAACGCGCCTCCCGGTGTTACGGCAAGAGGGAAAAGGATATACCGCCTTCCGCGAATCAATGACTTCAAGGAATTCTACATGGCGTCCGGAGAAAGCAGAAATAATCTAATGGGACGGGCGATAGCACGCGATCAGAGTGTGGTGTGGTCGACCGGTTCTCATACTGCGTCACCTGTAATGCTCGTGGCCTGGGGTCCGGAAAAACATGCGTGTCGATTCAGGGGAGTCCATCATACAACCGAGGTTCACGACCTGATGGTGGAGGCGTTGGGGTTGTAGCCCCCGGGGGGTCAGCTCATCGGTTCGAGCAGGTTCCTGATTTCCTGTTGTTCGTCCTCATGGAAGGGGTTTTCGGCGTCATCGATCAGCTGTTTGCGCACGTCCTCGTATTCCCCGGTCTCGCTCGTTTCGATAGATGAGGTGATGACGTATTTTTTATCGGGCAATGTCAGCACCTCTTCTTCGGTTTCAAGCGAGGTGATATTGATGGTTCCGCTTCGGGGGATGAGAATCGTTTTATTGCCGGCGACTTTCAGTATAAATTCCGTCCTTGAGGATTTAATGCGCGCGTTCGGGGTCATATAAAAATAGTCCGGCTCGTCCGACTCGTTGCTGATACGCGTAAAAAGCGTTCCTTTAATCAAATTAAAAACGAATTCCGTCTGTTTGCGATTGTCCTTTAGCAGGGCCTTCCCGAGCCGAAGTTCGCTTTTTTCGTAGATTTTAAGGAGAAAACGATTCTTATAGGAAAGCACCACGATGGAGTCATGGGGAACCTCGAGGAGGCTGCCCTCTCTGATCGTACTCTGATAGTTGACGGGCTCTCCATCGATTAATGCCGGTCCCCTGGTGAAGTAAACATAGAGGGGCAAAGCCCGTGGCGTATACATTCGGTAAGCGGTGATGCCGACGCTCGCTACAAGAATTACCGCGGCGCAGGCGCCCGCAATCGTCTTTTTGTTCCATGTTGCAAGTATTGTGAAGAGATTTAATCCCGCAGCGCCGCCGGTTTCGTTTCGATGTATGGTGCGGTAGGATGCAAGTATCCGTTTTTCAAGGGCGCGGGAAGGAGCGATCGTATCGTGATGGGATGGCGCGAGAACATGCAGGAACTTCTCATAGCGCTCCCGGCAAAGTGCGCAGCGATCGATATGATCACGCACGACCCCCCTTCGCCCTTCTTTAGTCAGAAGCGCGCTCATGGCCTTTTTATCGATGTGGGCTTCCCTATTCACCATTAATCCCTGGAGGCAGGATTCGCCTCATTGATAGGACGCCGTGCGGATCGACGGCCTTAATAAACGACTGCCAGGTCCCGTACGAC